>JAAXGS010000054.1:0-6657 GCA_012271225.1 Dehalococcoidia bacterium
AACGGCGTGTCGACGCGGAATACTGACGTAGAATGCCTGCCCACGCGCATCGTTGACGGGAACGGCGCACAGGCCTAGTTGACACGCTTGCAAAGCGATTTGCGTTATGGTAGCATGACCGCATGGAGCAGTGGCGAAAGACGCAGTGAATCGCCACACGGAAGGAGGCTCACATGACGCAGACACTGCACAAGGGTGATCTTGCCGGGATGGTGGCGCAGCGAATCGGCGTCACGCGGTCGGCCGGAGAGGCCGCGCTGAACGCCGTGACCGGCGCCATTCAGGAGTCGCTGGTGCGCGGCGACCGCGTTGTCATCACCGGCTTTGGCAGCTTTGAGGTCCGCAAGATCAAGGAGCGCACGGTCCGCCCGTTGCGCGGCCCGAACGCGGGTCAGCCGACGAAGGTGGCCGCGCATGACCGGGTCGGCTTCTCGCCGGGCACAGAGCTCGCAGGCGCCGTCAAGCGCTAACCACTCTCTGACGCGCGGCGCATTTCGGCCATGCGCCGCGCGCTCAACACCGTCTCCGCAGGCCGTGGACCAGCCGCGGTTGGGAACGTCAGCGCGGCGTCCCCTGATCTGTGGCGGATGGGGTTGGGCGCGCCCTGACGGGAGAACCCGGATCAGTCCGTGCTATGCGGAGGGTTGGCGCCGGCGGCGTGCTTACGGTGGCGCATAGACCGGATGCGGGGCAGAAGGCGCGCCATTTCCAGCGCGCCCAGCGCGGCATCGTAGCCGCGGTTTGCGCCCGGCCCGCCTGAACGGGCGAGCGCTTGCTCCATTGTGTCCGTCGTCAAAACGCCGAACAGGCAGGGCACTCCCGTGTCCAGGGACACGCGCGTCACCGCCTGCGTGACGGCCATGGAGACGTAGTCGAAGTGGGCCGTCTCACCACGAATGACCGCGCCGATGCAGATGATCGCCTCAACGTGTTTCGTCTCCGCCATGGCGAGCGCGGCGGGGCCAATCTCAAACGAGCCGGGCACGTATGCCACGTCAATTGCGTCATCGGGCACGCCGTGCTCCCGGAGCGCGGAGAGCGCGCCATCCAGCAGCCGATTTGTGATCAGCTCGTTGAATCGCGCGACGACGATGCCGTAGTGACGCGGCACGCGGCTATCGTCGTCGGAGGGAATGATGTTCGGGGGCATTGCCTGCGGAGATAGGGGCCGATTGGGTGATGACGACGTGGTGAATGCGTGTCAGGCGGGATCGCCGCCCGATTCGGGTGAGGCCGCAGGGGCGTCGATGTCCGTCACGCCCGGCAGGATATGCCCCATCTTGTCGCGTTTCGTCTCAAGGTAGCGCCGGTTGTGGTCGTTGGGCTGGACCTCAATGGGCACGCGCTCCACCAGCTCAAGGCCGAAGGCGTCGAGGCCGACGACCTTGCGGGGATTGTTGGTCATCAGCTTGAGCTTGCGGACGCCGAGATCAACGAGGATCTGCGCGCCGATTCCGTAGTCGCGAAGATCCGGCGGGAAGCCCATGCGGACGTTGGCTTCGACGGTATCGAGTCCGGTGTCCTGCAGGGCGTAGGCGCGCAGCTTGTTGTGGAGACCAACGCCGCGGCCCTCCTGCCGCATATAGAGAAAGACCCCGGCGCCCTCCGCCGCGATGTGCTGCAGGGCCAGGTCCACCTGCTCGCCGCAATCGCAGCGCATGGAGCCGAACACGTCTCCGGTGACGCACTCGCTGTGCACGCGCGTCAGCACCGGCTCACCCGCGCGGATGTCACCCATGACAAGCGCGACGTGCTCCTTTGGATCGATGGCGCTGGCGTAGCCGTACGCGCGAAAGACGCCGTGGCCGGTGGGAAGGTCTGCGACTGCGCGGCGTTCCACCAGTGTCTCGCGCTGCCTGCGGTACTCGATGATCTGGGCGATGGTGATGATGGGGATGCCCCATTTCGCGGACAGGATCTCCAGTTCCGGCATTCGGGCCATGGAGCCATCGTCATTCATGATCTCGCAGATGACGCCCGCCGGATACAAACCGGCCACGCGCGCCAGATCGATCACGGCCTCTGTGTGGCCGGTTCGAACCAGCACGCCGCCCTCCCGATAGCGCAGGGGAAACATATGGCCGGGCCGGGTGAGGTCGCCGGAGCGGGTCTCCGGATGAACGAGGGCACGCGCGGTATTCGCGCGGTCCGCGGCGGAGATGCCCGTTGTCACGCCCTGCTTGGCGTCGACAGACTCCGTGAAGGCGGTGGAGAGGGGCGTTGTGTTATCACGCACCATCATGGAGATGCCAAGCTCATCCAAACGGGCGCCGAGCAGGGGCATGCAGATCAGCCCGCGGGCGTGCATGGCCATGAAATTGATCTTCTCCGGCGTCACCAGGTCCGCCGCGATGGCCAGATCACCCTCGTTCTCCCGCTCGGCGTCGTCAACGATGATGACGAATTCGCCGCGCCGCATACGAGCCGCCGCCTGCTCAACGTCGATGATTGTCATTCCCCAGCCTCCCCCGCCGCAGTCAGGGCGGTGATGCCCTCCCGGTCGCCCGTCATCAATTTCTCCGCGTACTTGGCAAAGATATCCGTCTCAAGATTCACGGGCATGCCGACATAGGCCTCGCCCAGGTCCGTGTGCTCATAGGTATGGCGCACCAGTGACACGGTGAAGGAGTCGGCGTCCAACGCCATGACGGTCAGGCTGATGCCGTTGACGGCGATGAACGCCTTTTCAACCAGGTAGCGCATGACGTCCGGCGGGGCGGTGACGCGCACCAGGCGCGCGTCACCCTCCGGCGTGATCTCCGCCACCGTGCCGGCGCCGTCCACGTGGCCCTGCACAAGATGGCCGCCCAAACGGCTGCTGAGCGTGACGGCGCGCTCCAGGTTGACGGGGCCGCCGGGGCGCAGCCCGCTCATGGCGGTGCGGCGCAGCGTCTCCGGCATCACGTCAAAGCTCATGGTCGCGTCACGCATCCCCGTCACGGTGAGGCACGCGCCGTTGACGGAGAGGCTGTCTCCGATGCGCGTATCGGCCAGGGTGACGTCGGCCTCAATGATGAGCGCGCCCTCGCCGATTGCGACGATGCGCCCCACCTCTTCGACAATGCCGGTGAACATATGACCCTGCTCCAGCGGCTCCTGCTCGCCCCCGCGCCATGCGGCCGTAAGGGCGTTCCTCATTATACGCCCTGCGCTTCCCCTGTTCCGCCGGGCCACAGCCGAACGATGCCGCTGACGACGGTGTCCTCCCCCGCGCGGTCTATGGCGAGGTTCATCAGACGATGCGCGTTCACGATGTCCGTGATGCCCGCGCCGCCCACCGGGCCGGGGGCATCGCGTCCGCCGATGATGACGGGCGCGATGTGGACCTCAATCTGGTCGACAAGCCTCAGGTCAAAGAGCGTGCCCAGAAGCTCCTCTCCCGCCTCCGTCATCACTTGGACCGCGCCCCGCTGCCCCAGGTGACGCAGCAGCGCCTCAAGGTCGACGCGGCCGCCCTCTCCGGGAAAGGCCTTTGTGGTGACGTCGTGTCCCAGCGTCTGAAACGGCGCGCCCGCCTCCGCGGAGGCCGTCGCCACAAGCGTCTGCCCCGGCTCCTGAAACAGCCTGGCCGTTGGGGGCGTTCGTCCGGCGCTGTCCGCGATGACGCGCAGCGGTTGGCGGGGCAGCGGCTGCCCGTCCGGAGCGCGCGCGGTCAGCTGCGGATCATCGGAGACGACGGTGCCCGCCGCCGTGATGATCGCGTCGACGCGCGACCGAAGTTGATGGATGCGGGCGCGGGCGTGCTCCCCGGTGATCCATCGGGAATCACCCGTGCGCGTCGCGATCTTGCCGTCCAGGCTCATGGCGTATTTGGCGATGACAAGCGGCAGGCCCGTGCGGACACGCTTGAAGTAGCCCTGAAAGTGGAGGGTCGCCTCCTTGGCGGACTCACCGATGCGCGTGGTGATGCCGTGCTGCTCCAGCAGGCGCTGACCGGAGCCGTTGACGGGCGGATGCGGATCGAGGACGGCAATCTCAACGGTCTGCAGGCCGGCGGCGATCATCGCCTCCGCGCACGGCGGCGTGCGGCCATGGTGAGAGCACGGCTCAAGCGTGGTGTACATTGTCGCGCCGCGCGCCCGCTCACCCGCCTGCTCCAGCGCGACGATCTCCGCGTGGCGGCCGCCGGCGGGTTGTGTGTAGCCCTCGCCCACAATCGCGCCGTCACGGACGATAACGGCGCCGACCGCCGGATTGGGGCTGGAGAGGCCCAGCGCCTCCCGCCCAAGCGCAAGCGCCCGGGCCATGGGCGGGGGCGCGCCGTGGTTCACCGCCCGGCCTGAAAATCGCGGTACGCCCGGCTTGGCGTGGGCTCCGTCTGCCCCTGATATTTGCTGCCGAGCCGCGCGGACCCATAGGGATGCTGCGCCGGTGCGGAAAGACGGGTGAAGGATATTTGGCCGATGGGCATCCCGCTGTACAGCGTGATGGGCAGGTTGTTGACGTTGCTCAACTCAAGCGTCAGGCGGCCGCGCCAGCCCGGATCAACATACCCCGCCGTCGAATGAATCAGGAGGCCGATCCGCCCCAACGAACTCTTGCCCTCCAGCCGCGCGACGAGATCGTCCGGCAGGCCGATGTCCTCAACCGTGCTGCCCAGAACAAACTCGCCCGGGTGGAGGATGAACGGGGGATCATCCAGGACCTCCACCATCTCCGTGAGGTCGCTCACATCCTGTCGAACATCGATGTACGGCCTGCGCGAGTTGCGGAACACGAGGATTTTGTCGCTCAGGTGCACGTCAACGCTGGCCGGCTGAATGTCGGCGGCATTGAGCGGATTGATGATGATGTGGCCGCTCTCAATGGCGGCCCGGATCTCGCCGTCGTTGAGGACCATGAAATGGCCCCTCCCCCCAATGGCTGCGCGGATGAGTGTGTTCCTGCAACTATAGCGTACCCACGCGCACGCGCCATCACTGCCCGGGAATGAGAGGGGGGCGTGACGGCCCATACGGCCGTCATGCCCCCGGATTCCGCCAACTGCGCCGCCGCGGATCAGCCTATCTCATAGCCAACGCGGACGTAGATGATGATGTCCTGCTCTCCGGAAAGAATCGGTGTTGAGACGGCGGTGTCGAAAGCGACCGCCCTGCTGAGCAATTCAGGCTGGCCCTCGGCGACGGGCGCGGCGCCGGACTCCGCCATGTAGAAGGGCGCGCCCAGCGCAACGCCGGCGGCGGACGCCAGTTGCGCGGCCTGCTCCAGCGCTGCGTTGACTGCCAACTGCCGCGCCTCCCGCTCCGCGTCCGCCCGATCCTCGACGCCGAAGCTCAGGCCATCGACGCGTGAGTGATCGCCGCCGGCCCTCACCGCCGCATCGATCACTTCGGCGACGGAGTCCAGATCGCGCACAGTCGCGCTGACGGTGTTTGAGACGCTGAACCCGACCATCTCATTGCGTCGGAGCCGATCGTTCCACTCATAGCGGGGTGAGACCCTGAAGTTGAGCGTCTGGATATCGTCCTCATCGATTCCGGCGTCGGTGAGGGCATCGATGAGCGCCTGCATGGACTGCGCGGCATCGCTCATCGCGTCGCTGACCGTGTCCGCGTCAGCCTGAACGCCAAGGCGGAGCGTTGCCATGTCCGGAGTGACGGAGACGCGGCCCGCGCCCGTCACCCAGATACCCTGTGACGCCCCGTCAGCGGAGCCGGACAGTCGCATGGCATCGGCGCCGGCGGCCATGGCCACATCCGTTGCCCCCGATGTTGACGGGGTGTCGTCAGGGTCCGAGGTGCAGGCAAGGGCGGCCACCAGGGCCAGACTGAGAACGGCGGCGATTGGCAAAGCTCCATGTCTGAGATGAGCGCCAATGCGTGTCAGTGTCATATCATTCCTCCTTGCGGCGCGCTGTCAGGAGAGGCAGGCATCGCTCCATTCCATGATGAACGAAACGCGGAACAGCCGCAAAGGTTAGCGTGAGACGGCTTGGAACAATGGCGTTGCCCTATAATGAGCAGGCAACGAATGAGATACGTGCCGGCGCCCCCCACGGAAGACCCGGAGGATGACTATTTGCCGGAGGGCATTCTCGCCCTGCCGGAGCAGCGCCCTGTGCGGCAGTTCCTGCTTGACATCGTTCAGACGCTGCTCATCGCCCTGCTGCTGTTCGCTGTTGTGCAGGCGCTTGTGCAGAACTACGTCGTGACCGGCAGAAGCATGGAGCCGTCCGTGCAGAACGGCGAGCTCATCATCGTGAACAAGGCGGTGTATTTCACCGTCAACCGCGACACGGTGGACGAGTACCTGCCGTTCATCGACCTGCCGGAGGGTGAGGACGTGTTCCTGTTTCATCCCCCGCAACGGGGCGAGATCGTTGTGCTCAACTCACCGCAGGAGAGTGACGTGAATCTGATCAAGCGCATCATCGGCGTGCCGGGGGATGTTATTGAGTTGGACGGCGCGGGCCCCATCCGCATCAACGGCACGGAGATTGAGGAACCCTGGCTCTCACCGGGCCAGCGCACGCAGGGCCCACGCAGAACCGTTCTGGGGAACACGGAGTACTTCGTGCTTGGCGATAATCGCCGTTCAAGCCAGGATTCCCGCCATTGGGGTACGATTGAACTGGATGACATCGTGGGGAAGGCGCTGTTCACGTATTGGCCGCCGCAGGACATCGGGCCCGCCGCTCACCGGACGGGCGCGTTTGCG
>JAAXGS010000054.1:6672-10852 GCA_012271225.1 Dehalococcoidia bacterium
GCGGGCCGTTAGCTCAATCGGCAGAGCAGGGGACTTTTAATCCCAAGGTTCCGGGTTCGACCCCCGGGCGGCCCACCAAACTCTATGAGCAAGCGAGACGGATGAATGCCGGTGAGCGGATCGCCGGCTGACGCGGGGCGCCCCCGCATGGGTGTTGGTGGCCGGGATTGCGCAGGGGGAGGTGTTGTCAGGCGGCCGTGGCCGGGAGCGCGTCTCTGGCCGTGTCCGCGATGCGGGCAAAGGCGCCCGGGTCCCGCACGGCAAGGTCAGCGAGCATCTTCCGATCAACGGCGATGTTCGCGCGCTTAAGGCCATGGATGAGGCTGCCATAGGTGAGGCCGTTCTGGCGGGCGGCCGCGTTGATGCGCGTGATCCACAGCCGCCGCATATCCCCCTTGCGCTCACGTCGATGTTCATAGGCGTATTGCCAGGAGTGGAGCAGGGACTCCTGGGCGCGCCGATACAGCTTGTGGCGGGAGCCCCATTGCCCCTTCATCAGGGAGATGACTTCCTTGTGGCGGCGGCGCGTTTTCGGGCCGCCCTTGATGCGGGTCATGTCTGTGATCCTCCGAAGTTGAAGTTGAGGTGAACGCGCCGGTTCACGGGCCGTATGGCAACAGGCGGCGGACGCGCCGCGTGTCCGCCGCGCTCAGCGGTTGCTCATCGCTGTACAGCCGCTTGACGTCCTTGGGCTTGCGCCGCCGCAGGTGACTCTGATGCCCCTTGCGCTTGGTCAGGCGGCCCGATCCGGTCACGCCGATGCGCTTCTGCGCTCCCTTGTGGGTCTTGAGTTTGTACTTTGCCATTGCTGTGTGACCGTGTTTCCCGCGCGCGAATAAGCGCGCTGATTACTCCGCCGTTTGCTCGGCGCTCTCCGCCTGTTTGCTTGGCGCAGCGTGCTTGCGCTTGAGGGGGGCGAGAATCATGCTCATTCCCCGGCCCTCAAGCTGCGGCGCCGTATCGATTCCCGCGATGTCCTCCACCTGCTCCGAAACCTTTTTCAGAAGGTTGATCGCCAATTCAGGATGCGTTGCCTCCCGTCCGCGAAAGATGACGGACACCTTGACCTTGTCGCCGCCGTCGATCAGCTTGCGCACGGTGCGGGTCTTGAAATCGATGTCGTGCTGTCCAATCTTGGGCCGCAGCCGCACCTCTCCAAGCTCCTGCGTGTGCTGACCCTTGCGGAGCTCCCGCTCCTTCTTGGACTGCTCATACCGGTAGCGGCCGTAGTCCAGGATGCGGCACACAGGCGGCTGCGCGCCGGGCGCGACCTCTACCAGATCAAGGTCCTGATCCTGCGCCCGCTGGATGGCCTCCGTCGTTTGCATCACACCCAACCGGTCTCCGGTCTCCGTCACAACAAGGACTTCAGGCACGGTTATCCGGTGGTTGACGCGATAGTCCCTCGGTATGTTCTCTCCCCTTGCTCAGCGCTGATTCATCTACTGCTCAAGCACGGACTATACATGCGGCCAGTTCAGGCCGTCAAGAACGGCGGTGACGCGCCGGCCGCTCACCGCGCTACCGCAGCACCCCGTTTTCCCTGCCCTGAGCGATCTCCGCCTCCGACATCGAGAGCACGGATGTGTAGATGTAGTCATTGTCCGCGCCGATCCACGGGGCGGGTTTCGCGGCGGTTGCCTGTGAGAGCGACGGAATTGCTGGCAGCCCCTGATGGGACAGCAGTCCCCACGGGGAGTGGCTGGCCTGAACCACGTGCCCCCGTTCCCGCAGATGCGGGTCATGGTAGAGGTCCTCGCCGTTCATCGCGATGCCGGCGGGGACGCCGGCGGTCTGCAGCATGTACAGCAGCTGGTGCGAGGTGAACGCCTGCGTCCACTCACGTATCTCATGGTCGATCTCCTCACGGTTTGCGCGGCGGCCCTCCGTGTCCGCAAAGCGGGGATCCTCCGCCCACTGCGGCGCCCCCATCGCCTGCGCCAGCGCCTGCCAGTGCGCGTCCGTCTCACACGCGATGACGATCCACGTGTCCGCATACCGGCAGGGGTACGCGCCATAGGGCGCGCAGTGGGCCGCCATCGGCTCCTCATAGCCGACGCTGCCCCAGATACGGCGATTGAGTGTGTAATCCAGAATGGCCGGGCCCATCATGGCGCCCTGACCGTCCACCTGCGCGATCTCAATCGCCTGGCCCCGCCCGGTGACGTCCCGATGCTCCAGCGCGGCGGCGGCGCTGAGGGCGACGAATGCCGCGCCGACGTAGTCCGGTATCACACCCTTGGCGTGGCTCTCCATCGGGGAGTCCGGATGCCCCCAGAGTAGGGAGAGGCCCGTGACCGCCTGCAGATTGTTGCCATAGGTCACCCACGTGTTCAGCGGCCCCTGTGTGCCCATCCCGGGCATGCCGATCTGAATGATGCCCGGGTTGATGGCCGCGAGATCGTCATAGCCAAGGCCAAGCCGCCGCATGACGGTGGCGCTGAAGTTGTCGACCACGAGATCGCTCTCACGGATGAGGCGGCGGAACAGGTCCTTGCCGCCGTCTGAGCGCAGGTCAAGTGTGCAGCTCAGCTTGTTGCGGTTCATGTCCGGGAACAGGGGGCGGTTCGGCTCGCGGTTCGCCTCCAGGCTCTCTGACTCAACCTTGATGACCTCCGCGCCGTAGAAACCGAGGAACATGGTGCCGATGGGGCCGGCAAACGCCCGCGTGATGTCCGCGACGCGGACGCCGTCCAACAGCGCTGCGTCTGGCGCGCGGCCGCTGTCTGTCGGGGACGGATCCGTCTCGCGGCGCGGCGGGACGGCGTCGATCTCAGCCAGCACCTCCGCGCGGTGCTGATCCAGCAGGGGGGCTGGGCGCGGCGCGGCCCACGGCGTGGCGGACATGATGAACGGCGCGCCGGGCGTGACGTACTCCCCCGCGACGGGATGCGTGACGGTCTGAAACCAGCCGCGCTGCCGCATGTGGTCGTCCGTCACAAAGTCCTCAAACGTGTTCACGGGGCAGCAGGCGAGGCCGCGTTTCTGCGCCTCCTCCACAAACTCATCCCGGTCATACTGCTCCACGAATGACTGAATGAGCACCTGCGCCAGGTCCTCATTGTCCGTGCGGTACTGCGATGAGTCCCAGTCATCGCCGGAGAGGACGCCATCCTCCATCCACTGTCGGGAGAGGACGCGCCAATGGCCGGTCATGAAGACCGCCAACTGAATGTAGCGGCCGTCCTTGGTGCGGTAAGGGCGGTAAAAGGCGGCGCCACCCTGGGTGCGTTGGGACGACGGGTTCGGCGCAAGGCCGTCGGCAAACACGCGGCCCACGACATGCGCCGTCCATGACACCACCGTGTCGAACATGGAGAGGTCCAGGTAGTCGCCGCGCCCGGTGGCCTCGCGGCGCAGCAGGGCCATGAGGATTCCGGCGAGCGCCATGAGAGAGCCCCCCATGTCCGAGGGCGGCAGGCATGCCATGGCCGGCTTGCCGTCGCCGTCCACGCTGAGACTTGCGATGCCCGCCAGCGCGTTGACGCTGAGGTCGTGAGCCGGGCGGTCGCGATAGGGTCCCGATTGGCCGAAGGCGGAGATGGAGGCGTAGACGATCTGCGGCGCGCGCGCCCGAACGGCCTCGTAGCCGATGCCGAGGCGGTCGACCACGCCGGGGCGGAAGGTCTCGAGGATGACGTCGGCGGTCTCGGCGAGGCGCATGAAGGCCTCGCGCCCGGCCTCGCTCTTGAGATCGACCGCGAGGCTCCGTTTGCCCCGGTTCGCGTTGCGGAAATAGACCGTGTGGCCGGCCTGGACCGGCCCGATGATGCGCGCGGGATCGCCGCTCTTCGTGTCCTCGACCTTGATCACGTCCGCGCCGTGATCGGCCATCATCATCGCGAGATGCGGGCCGGGCAGGAACCGGGAGAGGTCCAGCACCCTGATCCCTTCGAGCTTCATGGGTCGCCTCCGCACGCTCGTTCGGTCTCGGTCGGCGCCGACATACCCCGTGGCCGCCGCCCGCGCCATAGTGCCGGTGTCCAAGCCCAGGCGCTCGCACAGAGGTGAGGGCATGTCATTGGCCGGGCGCGTGGGGGGCCGCTATGGTCTGCCCCGAACGCGCACCGAGTCGCCCAGGAAACGCCGTGCACGGACTCGCGGAATCGCTCGCCGTCTACTTCGAGCGGCGGATGGCCCGCATCCTCCTTCTCGGGATCATCAGCGGCTTCCCCTGGGT
>JAAXGS010000055.1 GCA_012271225.1 Dehalococcoidia bacterium
GGATGGATCGCGCGCCTAGAATAAACGGAGAATTCATGGGGAGAGTGTATCACGCAGTGAACGGGAAGCGCCGCCGTCCAACGCGCCAGGCTCGCCGCGCGCAGGATGTCTATCGATTACTGGCGGATCACTACGGGGCGCATCCGTGGGAGCGGCGCGCGGAACCCCTTGAGGAACTGATCTTCACGGTGTTGTCCCAGCACACATCGGATGTGAACACGTTCCGCACCTTTGCCGATCTGCGGGCGGCCTATCCCACGTGGCAGGAGGTGATGGATGCTCCGGTGGACAACGTCGCAGAGGCCATCAGGCGGGGCGGGCTGTCACAGGTCAAAGCGCCGCGCATCCAGGCTATCCTCCGGTCAATCAAGCGGCAGCGGGGGGAGATCAGCATCGATTTCCTTGCGGATCTGCCGCCGGATGAGGCGCGTGCGTGGCTTCTTGACCTTCCCGGTGTCGGCCCAAAAACCGCGGCGTGCGTCCTGCTGTTCAGTCTGGGGATGCCGGCCCTGCCGGTTGACACGCACGTGCATCGCGTTGCTGGTCGGCTTGGCCTCATCACGCCCAAAACCGGCGCGGACAGGGCGCACCACGTCCTGGAATCCCTTGTTGATGAGCCGCAGATGTATCAGTTTCACGTCGATCTGATCGAGCATGGGCGGCGTGTCTGCCATGCGAGGCGGCCCCGCTGCGCGGACTGCGTCCTCTCCCCCGTCTGCCCCAGCAGCACGGTCTAGCGGCGTCGAGGGGATTCCCAAGCCCGCGGCGCGCGACCTGACGATTCCGCGCCTGATAGGCCCGCCTCCGGACGCAATCACGCGGCGGGAGCGGCGAAACGGAAACAGACGTGTGCTGTATCATTAAATAGAGAGACACAAAGCTCATTCACTAATCGTTACCGGCGAGCAATGACCTCGCCGGACGCAAGGCAGGTGTTCACCGAATGTCCATCAGGGCCGGCATCATTAACGTCACGGGCTACGCGGGAATGGAGCTCGCGCGCATTCTCCGCAGCCACGCGGAGGTGAAGCTGACGGCTGTCACGGGGCGCTCTGCCGCCGGAGAGCGCATCGACGAGTTCCTTCCGCATCTCGACCGCATGGGCCTGACCATCGTCGGGCAGGATGAGCTTGATGATGTGGACGTTGCGTTTTCCGCCCTGCCGCACAAGGCATCGGCGGAGGCGTGTGTCGCCATGCTTGGCAAGAACGCGCGCGTGGTCGATATCGCCGCCGATTTCCGTCTCCATAATGTGAAGGAGTATGAGGACTGGTATCAGCCGCACCCCGCGCCGTCCTATTTAGAGGAGGCGGTCTACGGCCTGCCGGAGCTGCATCGCGAGCAGATACGGGGCGCGCGGCTGGTGGCGAATCCCGGCTGCTATCCCACCGGCGCGCTGCTGGGCCTTGCCCCCCTTGTTGCGGAGAAGCTCATCGAGCCGAACGTCATTGTGGACTCCAAGTCCGGCGTCTCCGGCGCGGGACGCTCACTGAGCCAGACCGTGCACTTCTCCGAGGCGAATGAGAACGTCTCCGCGTATGGGCTTACAGGGCACCGCCACCTGCCGGAGATCACGCAGGAGCTCCGCCCAGACGACGGTACGGAGCCCCGGGTGACCTTCTTGCCCCACCTAATCCCGATGACGCGCGGGATCCTGAGCAGTTGCTATGCAGACCTCATCCCCGGCGCGCTTCCCAACGGCGACGCGGCCGCCGCAGCTCTGCTCACGGTCTATCGCGACTTCTACCGTGACGAGCCCTTTGTGAAAGTTGTGGCCCAGCCACCGCACACCAAGCACACCTTGGGCAACAACGACTGCCTCGTCTATCCCGCAATCGATCCGCGCACGGAGCGGCTGACAGTGGTCAGCGCCATCGACAACCTGGTCAAAGGGGCGGCGGGACAGGCTGTGCAGAACATG
>JAAXGS010000056.1 GCA_012271225.1 Dehalococcoidia bacterium
GGCTTCTGCGTCGGGTGCTTGCCGTGCTTCTTCTCCGCCCGGCTCGCCGCCCCAAAGTGCCAGACGGTCTGCATCTGTTTGCCGCCGTTCTCCGCCCGCATATCGTCATAGTTGAAGATGTACCGATGGCGGCTGCCCTTCTGCGCCTTGCTGGCCCACAGAATGATCTCCGTCGCGTGCGTAAACGTGCGCCGGCCCAGGTTTGGCGGCGGGTTTGTTTTCCGCCAGACGATGTCATTCAGGAGTCGAAACCCGTTCTGGCGCAGCGCCATGCCCACGCTGGGGTAGACGTGCAGCGTGCCGGAGACCCAGATGGTTCCGGACGGCGTGAGGACGCGATGCGCCTCTTTGGTCCACGCCAGATTGAACTCGTGATCTGCCTCCAGTCCCTGACTCCGGTCCCACTCCCCCTTGTCAACGCTGACCATGCGGCCGCCGATGCACGTGATGCCCCCGTTTGACAGCAGATAGGGCGGATCCGTCCAGATACAGTCCACAGAATCGTCCGGCATCTGCCGCAGTAATTCGAGGGCGTCCCCCTGGTACAGGGCGGAACGTCCATCGGCAGACGCCCATGCCGGCTCTTCGACAATCCCGGGGGCGTGGCCGTCTAACATGCTGCTGGCGGAGAGCATCGTGAGCGGATCGTTGATCAATTGTGCGCATTCGTCAACCCCGCCGTCACGGAACGCCCCGCCGCGCCGATTCCAACCGCGAAAATGCTCAGGCGGCAGCGCCCGCCCCTGCTCTATCCGCTCAGCCACACGGTGGCGAAGTCCGTGTGGGTATGGCCGTCCTCCGGCGGGATGGCCAGCCCTCTGACGCGCGCCCGATACGGAACGACCTGCACGGCGCCGGCAATCGGCACAACATACGTCCGCTCCCGCACGATGTAGCTCTCAAGCTCCCGCCACGCCGCCACGCGCTGCCGATGGGCGCGCGTGGCCCGCAGCGCCGCGTACAGTTCCGTCACATGGTCATCCTCATGCTTGGCGTAGGCGTCCGGAAAGCGGCTGTAGACGCCGTACGCCGCCTCAGTCCCCTCCGGGATGGGCGAGGTGAAGTTGGAGCCCGGCTGGGAGTCATAGTCCAGGCTCACGCGGCCGCGGTTCCATTCCGCCTCATCGACAAGGTGAATGCGCAGGTCGATCCCGAGCCCGGACAGCTGATTGTGCAGGAACTCGCAGCGGGCCGTCAGGCGCGCGCGGCACAGATAGCCCATGGTGAAGCCGTCCGCGTGGCCCGCCTCTCTCAGGAGCGCGGCGGCCTCCTCTCGTCTATCCTCCAGCGCCCCGCGATTGAACCTCTGCCAGGTTGTAAAATCGGCGGACGTGAACGGGTTGGCGGGGCTGAACGTCGGTGAGATGTAGCCGAAGCCGCCAAGAACGGTGGGAATCGCGGCCTCGCGGTCTATCCACAGAGAGACGGCGCGCCGCACCCGCGCGTCCTGCCACGGCCCCTCCCGCAGAACGTTGAACCCCAGTCTGAACATCCCGCCCTGCATCTCCGCGTAAAACACATCGTCCGGCCCCAGCTGATCCTCGATTGCCGCCCGGCGCTCCTGCGTCAGGTAGTGCCCCTCGCCCCGCGCGCCGCCGTCTATGCGGCCGGTCCGAAACGCCGCGTCCATCGACGTGGCGTTCGGCATGATCACGTAGTCGATCCCGTCCAGGTACGGCAGAGCCCCCCCCTCGCCGCGCTCCCAATAGTCCTCATTGCGAACCACTCGAATCAGGCTGCCGGGGGCGTACTGGTCCAGCCTGAACGGTCCGGCGCCAACGACTCCAACATCCAGTGGGGCGACGCTAGCCTCTCCCGATTGCAGGAACGGCTCAAACAGATGCCTGGGATGGGCGATGCGCAGGCGGGGGTTCGCGAGGACGGCCAGATAGTGCGGGTTGGGCTCCGTCAGGGTGACGCGCACGCGATCGAACGGAAGAACGTCAACGGACTCGATGCTGCCAAGGTCGCCGCGGAAGTAGGCCGGGGCGCGCACGGACTCGCCGTCCAGCTCCCATCCGTTTGCCGCCAGGGCGTACCAGAACTGCACGTCCTCCGCCGTGAACGGCTCTCGGTCATGCCAGGTCACGCCCGGCCGAATGGTGAACGTCCACTCTGTGTAGCCGGGGTTGGCGATCCAGTCCGTCGCGAGGTCCGGGCAGACAAGATACATGTTCTCCCGGCAGCGCCGCACCAGGTTGCCGGGTCCAAAGAGCGCGCCGCCAACGTGATGCAGCGCGATGCTTGAGGTGCGCATCGTGTCGAAGGCGGCCGGGGGGTCTCCGCGGTTGGCCAGCACCAGCACGCCGCCGCGCCGGGGCATGCCCTCCTCTGCGGCAGGCGATTGCGGCGGCGCGGGGCTCTCCCCGCCGCAGGCAGCTGCAATGACAATGAGGGAGCCGATGAGGAACAGCAGGGAAACGCGCGTGATCACCCTCGTGATCATTCCGGGGCGCGCAGCTGAGGAAACAGCACGACCTCCCGGATTGTCGTTTGGCCGGTCAGGATCATGACCAGCCGGTCAATGCCCAGGCCCAGGCCGCCGGCGGGCGGCATGCCGTGCTCAACGGCGGTGATGAAATCCTCATCGAGACGGTCAAAGTCCTCCGTCGTGAACTGCTGCCTGTTCGCCTCCTGCGCGCGGAGGCGCGCCGCCTGCTCAAGCGGATCGTTCAGTTCGGTGAATGAGTTGGCGATCTCCATTCCGCCAATGAACCCCTCAAAGCGCTCAACCAGCCGCGGGTCCCGCTCCGTTGTCTTGGCAAGGGGGGTCATCTCCACGGGGTAGTCCGTCAGAAAGGTGGGCTGAATGAGGCGAGGCTCTACGAGTTCCCCAATCAGCTTGTCGACCATCTGCGGCCATGAGGAGTTCTCCGCGGGCGCAAGGCCGGCGTCCCGCACGGCGGCCCGCAGCCCGTCCGCGCTCCGCGCGCGGCTGTCCAGCAGGTCAATCCCGCTCCATTCCTTAATTGCGTCAATCAGAGACAGGCGCTGCCATGGCGGCGTCAGGTCGATCGCCTGTCCGCCATAGGAAACCGTCGACTCGCCGCGGACAAGCAGGCAGACATGATGCGTCAGCGTCTCCACCATCTCCATGACATCGTGATAGGACGCATAGGCCTCATACGATTCCATCGTTGTGAATTCCGGGTTATGGGCGGCGTCGATGCCCTCATTGCGGAAGATTCTGCCGATCTCAAAGACCCGCTCGAACCCGCCGACGAGGAGCTTTTTGAGGTTCAGTTCCGTGGCGATGCGCAGGAAGAGCTCCCGATGGAGCGCGTTGTGGAGAGTCCGGAACGGGGCGGCCATTGCTCCCGCGGCAAGCGGCACCAGAATGGGGGTTTCCGCCTCAATAAAGCCGCGATCCTCCATGAATCGGCGGATGGCGGAAACGACGATGCTGCGGGCGCGAAAGATCTCCCGCGCATCCTCATTCGCCAGCAGGTCCAGGTAGCGCTGCCGGTAGCGCTGCTCCACATCACGCAGGCCGTGCCACTTGTCCGGCGGCGGCCGGAGAGCCTTGGCAAGCATGGCGCAGGTCTCAGCCTGCACGGTGATCTCCCCCGCGCGCGTTGCGAACAACGCGCCCTCGACGCCGAGAAAATCGCCCAGGTCGAGGTTGCGCAGGTCCTGATAGACCTCCTGTCCAAGCCGGTCCCGCGTGAAACTGACCTGAATCTCGCCGCTGCCGTCTCGCAGTGTCGCAAAGGTCAGGCGGCCCATGCCGCGAATCGTCATGATCCGCCCCGCGACCGCCACACGGCTGCCCGATTCGGGGTCGGCCTCAAACAGCGCGCGCGCCTCGGCCGCGGTCTGCGTCCGGATGACGCGGCGCGGATACGGATCGATGCCGCGCTCCCGCAGGCGTTCCAGCTTTGCGAGGCGTGCCTCCATGTGGATATCTCCGCCCTGCGCATCATCACGGCGGCCGGGGGGCGGGGCGGCGTCCGGAGCGCCGGGCGTGTCGGAATGCGCCGACTCAGGCTCTCCGCGCGATTGCTCCTGCGTCATCAGATGAGCGGCGTGTCCGCCGGAGTATCTGATACGTTCATAGATGATTCAGTCAACTGAGATGATCGTGTAGACGATCGTGCCGCCGGGAACGGCCACCTCAACCGTGTCGCCCGCCTTGCGTCCGATGACGGCGCCGCCGACGGGGGATTCGTTTGAGATGCGCCCGTGCGCCGCATCCGCCTCCGCGGTGCCCACCAGGGTGTATGTATCCTCCGCGCCGCCCTCATCCCGGACCGTGAAGCGCGTTCCAATCGACACGATCCCGCCCTCGGCATGATGCTCCTCGATGATGACGGGATTCGTGAGTATCGTTTCCAGCTCAAGGATACGGCCTTCGACGAATGCCTGCTCCGTCCTGGCGTCCTCGTAGTCCGCGTTCTCTTCCGTGCCGGTCAGTTCCTTGGCGCTGTGCAGTCGATCTGTAATCTCAATGCGGCGAACGCTGCGCAGGTGCAGCAGCTCGCTCTCCAGCCGTTCCAGGCCCTCCCTGGTCAGGTACGTCTCTTTCTGCGCCATGGGAATAGCTCCTTCCCTGTGTGAGCGCCCGTGTAAACGAGGGTATTTCGACGGTCATACAGGTAGCGGTCTTATAGTCCGCCGTTCACCGTCACAAGGACAGTTCCCGATCACGCGGTTGCCGCGGCCCATGGCCGCGGCGGCATCGGGCGGCGCGTCCGTTATACTCGCGCGCCCTAGGGGATGTCAACCCGATGAGCGCGTTTCAGAATAGCGCCGCCGCGCCGTTCCCGCGCGTCACGCCTGCCGGCCGCGGGGCTGATGCGGTATGCGGAGCACGCTGATGAAACTCGGCGCGTCGCTCGTCTCCCGCGGGGCAAGCCGAGCCACCACCACCTGATCACCGGCTCGCGCCAGACCCCGCTCCTGCGCCTCCGTCAGCATGTACCCCACCAAGGCGTCCGTATTGTCGTGCCGTTCGCCCCATTGCGGCTGCACCGCGTGCCACAGCGCCATCCGTCGATACAGCGCCCGGCTGTCCGTGAACGCAATGACCGGCGCGGTTGGCCGTTCCAGTGAGAGCATTCTGGGCATGTGGTCATCCGGGGAGAAGACGATCAGGGCCGCGGCGTCAATATCCGCGAGCAGGCCGACCACCGCCCGCGCGATCTTCCTGTCCTGTCCGTCCGGACTGTTGTCCGCGGCGGCGCGCCGTGACACCTCACGGTACGCCTCGCTCACCTCGGCCTCGCGGATGACGCGATCCATCGTTTGGACCGCCTCGACGGGGAATGCGCCGATGGACGTCTCCGCGCTCAGCATGACCGCGTCCGCCCCTTCCAGGACAGCGTTCGCCACATCGGAGGCCTCGGCGCGCGTTGGCCGGCGGCTGCCGATCATGGACTCCAGCATCTGCGTTGCGACAATGACGGGCACGCGGCGGTGGTTTGTGCGGCGCACAAGCTCCTTTTGAATGACGGGCACGCGCTCCACGCCCAGATCAACGCCGAGGTCGCCCCGGGCAACCATGATGCCGTCAGAGACGCGCATGATGTCATCAAAGTTATCAATCGCCTCAGACCGTTCCACCTTGGCGATGATGGACACGTTCGCCGCGCCCAGTGATCGGAGCATGCCGCGCGTGGCCTCGATCTCATCCGGGGTTCGGACAAAGGACAACGCGATGTGATCAACGCCCATCAACACGCCGCGCGTGATGTCATTGCGGTCCTTTTCCGTTGGCGAGGCCAGGCTGATATTGATGTTCGGGGTGTTGATGCCCTTGCGCTCTCCCAGCTCCCCGCCCTGCAGGACAACGGTGTGGATATCCGTTCCGTCGCTGCGCGCAACCTCCAGCTCCAGCGCGCCGTCCGCCAGCAGCAACCGGTCGCCGGGCCGCACGTCCTGCGGCAGACGCGGGTAGTTCACGGAGACCATGTCCGCCGTGCCCTCCGGCCATTCCCGGGCCGTCAAGACCAGCTCCGCGCCGTCACGCAGCATGACGGGCGCGCCGCCGGCCAGCGGCCCTGTCCGCAGACGCGGGCCCTGCAGGTCCTGCAGCACGCCCACCGCCCTGCCCACCCGCTGCTCAATGCCGCGCACCAGCCGGACGACGTGCGCGTGCTCATCCGCCGTTCCGTGAGAGAAGTTGAGCCGCACTGTATCGACGCCCGCCCGGATGAGGCGCGTCAGCGTCTCCTCATCGCGCGAGGCGGGCCCGATGGTTGCGATGATCTTTGTACGCCGGATATGACGCTCGCGGCTCTGCGTCGGGACGATCATGCCCCTAGACTAGCGGAGTTGGCGCCGGACGTGGCGGGATTCAGAGGTCGACGGACAGTTCCAGGCCGATGGGGCAGTGATCGGACCCCATGACATCGGACAGGATGAAGGCGTTGGACACACTCTGCAGGAACTCCTCATTGACGAAGAAGTAATCGATTCTCCATCCAACGTTGCGCTCACGGGCCCGCGTCATGGTGTCCCAGTACGTGTAGTGGCCGCTCTCATCCTGTCTGCCAAGGCGGGGGAGGCGGAACGTGTCCTCGTAGCCGCGGCCAATCAGCGCGTCTATCCATGCCCGCTCCTGCGGCAGGAAGCCGGACGTCTTTTCATTCTCCTTCGGCCTCGCAAGGTCAATCTCTTTGTGAGCGGTATTCACATCACCGCAGAAGATGATGTTGCGGCCGGACTCGCGCTCAGCCTCGATGTGCTCCAGAAACGCGTCGTAGAACGCCATCTTGTACTCAAGCCGCGCCTTTGATTGACGGCCGTTGGGAAAGTAGACGTTGTAGAGCACAAACTCACCGTAATCAAGGGCGAGCACCCGACCCTCATCGTCCCATCGTCCGTCCGGGCCGAATGACCGCGTAACGCTCTTTGGGCTGGTCTTTGAATACACCGCCACGCCGGAGTACCCCTTGCGTTCCGCCGACGCGAAATGAGCCTCATACCCCGCGATTGTCAGCAGTTCATGCGAAAGCTGATCCGGCTGCGATTTGGTCTCCTGGAGGCAGAGGACGTCCGGAGACGATTCATCCACGAAATCCAGAAACAAGCCCTTGCGATGGACAGCCCGCAGTCCGTTGACGTTCCATGAGAGCAGCGTTGTTGCCATACTCCATTGTACCCAACGGATCCGTGACTGCGCGAGTGCCGCGCCGCATGTTCACCAAATCTGGCAATGTTCTTCCGTTCTCTCCGCGGTGCGCCCCGCGCCCGCAGGGCCCGGCGGGTCTACAATATGAGCAGCATCGTGACTGTCCATGCGCGCCATTCAGCCTCCCTGCTCATGCTGACCCTCTCTGTGATTCTCAGCGCGTCCGCGTTCACCGCCTGCGCATCACCCTCCGATCCGGACGCTCCCGTGACCCTCCGCGTCTTCGCGGCGTCATCGCTGGCAGAGGCGGTAACGGAGGCGGCGGACGCCTTTCAGGCGGAGAGGCCCGGCGTCATCATTGAAAGACACTACGCCGGCAGTTCCCGGCTGCGCGCGCAGCTTGAGGAGGGGGCGGAGGCCGACGTGTTCATCTCCGCGGACAGCCGCCAAATCGCGCAGGCCGCACATCTGCTGCGCGGCGGCTCACGG
>JAAXGS010000057.1 GCA_012271225.1 Dehalococcoidia bacterium
AGCAGCAGCGCCCGGCGGACGCGGGTCACGTTCAGCGGCTCAAAGTTGCCGTTGAGAACCAGGACCGCGGAGTTGAGGACAGGGACAACGCTCTGGCGCGCCGTGTCCATGACGGTGTCAGTCTCCATCCCTCTCATACCCGTCCGATTGGTCGCATCACCCCATTATCTATGCGAGGGTGAGGGCTGACAGGTCAACCTCCCCGGCAATCTGCTCAAAGATCGGGATCAGGAAATCGAAGTATGGCCGAAGCGTCGACATCTCCACAGCCAACTGAATATCCGCAGTCGTGAACGACTCCAACGACCAGGTGGCGGCGGCCACGACGATGACGCCGGCGACCGCCCCAAAGGCCGCCCCGCCGGCCTTGTCCAGCCAGCCCAGCAGCAGCGCCGCCAGCACGGTCTTGAGAATGGCGGTCAGGACCCATCCCGCCAGGAAGGTGACGCCGAGAATCAGTCCGTATCCCGCCAGAGCCGCCACATTGTCATCTGTGATGTAGGGGCTGACAATATCGGCAGCCGGCTCCCAGAAGAGCAGCGCGAGGATCGTTCCGACCACCACCGTCGCCAGGCTGGTCAGTGTGCGGATCAAGCCAACGCGCGCGCCCGCGACAATCGGCACCGCCACAAGTATCAGAATGAGTATGTCAAACCAGTTCCAGTTCATCTCTGCTCCCAGTATCGCACGTCATTGGCGTTCAGACGCGCGTTCCTTCGGTCGGCGCGGCGGGGAGGGAGGGAGAAGTGGATGACATGACGCCCCGGGGACCAATCGCGCTGGACGGGCCGGTCGCATCCGGCAAGTCGACCGTCGGTCTGGGCATCGCTCGCAGGCTTGGCTGGACGTTCATCGATACAGGTCTACTCTATCGCGTCGTCGGGCTGTTGGCGCTGCGCATCGAGCCGCCGGCACGGAGTGATGAGAGCCTTGAGCGGATTGCCGTGGAGGCGGAGATGCGCATTGACAGCATGAGTGTACATGTGAACGGGGAGGACGTGACCGCCCTCATCCACTCTGCGGAGGTGGCGCAGATGGCCTCCCGCGTCGCGGAACTGTCCCCCGTGCGGCGCGCGCTTGTCACAAAGCAACGGGAGATGGCCGCGCAGGCGGGCGGCAGCGTGGTCATGGCAGGGCGGGATATTGGCACGGTGGTGCTGCGGGACGCGCCGATCAAAATCTATCTCGACGCCTCTCCGGAGGCCCGTGCCGGGAGACGGTTTGCGGAAGAACACGCGCGGGGAACGCCGCGGACATTCACGGATGTTCTGGCCGATTTGCGGGAACGCGATCGACGGGACGCGGAGCGGGCCGATTCTCCCCTTCGTCCGGCCCCGGATGCGCGCCGCCTCGTCACGGATTCCCTGAGCGTGGAGCAGGTCATCGACCGTGTCCTTGACCACGTCCGCGGGAACTGACGGCGCGGAACGGGCGTCCGTTCTCCGGCGTCGAGCGCCCCGCCTAATCCCGCGCACGCCGCGCCCCCGCAAGGCCGCGCACACGCCGGATGATCTGCGGAAGAACCTCCAGCACCCGGTCGATCTCCTCGCCCGTGTTGTTGCGCCCAAGCGTCAGTCGCAGGCTGTTTCTGGCAAGCTCATGCGGCTTGCCCATGGCGGTGAGGACGTGCGAGGGATCGATGGAGCCCGATGTGCAGGCGCTGCCGGATGATGCCGCAATCCCCGCAATGTCCAGGTTGATCAGGACGGACTCAATCTCGACGCCGGAGAAGGAGACGTTCACGTTGTTGGCCAAACGGCGGGGATCACTCAGCGGCGGGCCGTTCAGATGAGCGTCAGGAATGGCGGCAAGGATGCCCTGCCCCAACCGCGCGGCAAGCCGCGCGACGTGAGGAACGACCGCCGCGCGTTCCCGCTCCGCCATCTCAAGCGCGCAGCCCGCGCCAACAATTCCGGCGGTGTTCTCCGTTCCGGCGCGTCGGTTGCGCTCCTGGCTGCCGCCCATCGTCTGCGCCTGAAAGGGGGCGTCGCGGTCCAGGAACAGGACGCCGACACCCTTGGGGCCATGAAACTTGTGGGCGGAGAGGCTCATCATGTCCACACCCAGCGCGCGCGTGTCCAGGCTGAGCAGGCCGGCGGCCTGCACGGCGTCCGTATGAAAGACAATCCGCCGGCCCTGAGCCTTTTCCGCCTCCCGGACGGCGGCGGCAATCTCCGGGATCGGCTGAATCGTCCCCGTCTCATTGTTGGCGAGCATGATGGTGACAACCGTCGTCTCAGGCGTGATGGCCGCGGCAACCTGCTCCGGGGAGACGAATCCCTCGCCGTCCGGCTGTAGATACGTGACGTCGAATCCGGCGTTGCGCTCCAGCCACTCACAGGTGTGGATGACGGCATGATGCTCAGCGGCAGAGGTGATGATGTGGCTCCCCTGCCCCCTCAACGCATAGGCCGCGCCGCGGATGGCGATGTTGTCTGAATCCGTGCCTCCGGCCGTGAAGACAATGTCGCCATTGCGCGCGTTCAGCGCCGCGGCAACCCGGTCACGGGCGGCATCGACGGCGCGGGCGGCATCCTGCCCAAGCCCGTAGATGCTTGACGGGTTGCCGTACGCGGAGGAGAAGTGCGGCAGCATGGCCTCCACAACACGCGGATCACCAGGGGTGGTGGCCGCGTGATCAAGGTAGATCGTCATGGCGCCGTCGTGATCCCTCCTGCCGTTGGCGAGCTCTGTTCTGCCCTGTATGACCCCGGGCCCATATGTGTTGCTCCGCCCAATGATGAACGTATCGTTCTGCCGGCGCTGCCCGGTTCCTCCGATCGATACCCTGCGCGCCGGTGGTCAGTGACAGTATAGAGAGGTTGCCCGCCACCCCGCGCCACGTGTGGGCGTGGAGAGGGTGACGGAGAGGGGGTTCTCCCAGCCCGTGGCGGGACTTACGGTTTGTAGTGGTTGACGATGGGCAGGCGGCGGTCCTTGCCAAAGGCCCGTTCCGTGATCTTGATGCCGGGCGCGGCCTGCCGCCGCTTGTACTCGCTCCGATCCACCAGCGTGACCACGCGCTCAACCACATCCCGCGCAAAGCCAAGACGGTTGATCATCTCATCCGGTGAGCAATCGCGCTCAACATACGCCTCAAGCACCGGATCGAGGATGTCATACGGCGGGAGCGAGTCCTCATCCAACTGATTCTCCCGCAGCTCCGCCGTCGGGGGGCGCTCGATAATCGCCTGCGGAATGATGTCACGCCCCGCCCGTCCGTTCCGCCATCGGCAGAGCTCATAGACCAGCGTTTTGGGCACGTCCTTGATCACGGCGAACCCGCCCGCCATGTCGCCGTACAGCGTGGCGTAGCCCGTCGCATACTCGCTCTTGTTGCCCGTGGCGAGGACGATGCGGCCAAACTTGTTGGAGACGGCCATCAACAGGTTGCCACGCGTCCGCGCCTGAATGTTCTCCTCCGCGACCCCCTCCTCCGTGCCGGCGAACAGTCCGGCCAGGCCAGCCCTGAAAGCGGACGTTATCCCCTCAATGGGCATCACCTCAAACTCGATGCCCAGGTTGTTGGCCAGCGTTCGCGCATCACTCACGCTGCGATCCGCCGTGTAGCGAGAGGGCATTGAGACTCCCAGAACGTTCTCCGCGCCCAGGGCATCAGCGGCGATTGCCGCCGTGAGCGCGGAGTCGATCCCCCCGGAGAGTCCGATGACCGCCGTGGAGAACCCGCTTTTCCGGACGTAATCGCGCGTGCCCAGAACGAGGGCGTGATACACCTCCTCCACGCTGCCCATGGGCGGGGAGACGCGCGCGCGGCGCAGGGGCTCATGCGCCGCCGGCGGGAGCGCCGAACTCACGTCCCGCGCCTCCGCGCGGGCCCAGCGCGCAATTGCCGGGTCCGCCCTGTCGAGTGAGACGGTCTGCTCCACGGCAACCGACTCGTTCACCGGCAGATCGGCAACGATGAAATCCTCTTCGAACTGGCGGCCGGTCGCGACGGTCTCTCCCCGTGGGTCAAGGATCATGCTCGCGCCGTCAAAAACCAGTTCATCCTGGCCGCCGACCATGTTGACGTAGCAGAGGAAGACACCGTTGCGGGCCGCGCGCTCACGCAGCATTCCGGCGCGGACCTTTCCCTTGCCCCGATAATAGGGGGAGCCGTTGATGTTGATGATGGCCTGCGCTCCCGCCGCGCGCTGAACGACCGTGGGCCCCGCCTCCATCCAGATGTCCTCACAGATGTTCACCCCCATGCGGACGCCGCCGATTTCATAGACCGGGCATCGGTTGCCGGAGGCAAAGTAGCGCTCCTCATCAAAGACGCTGTAGTTGGGGAGGAATATCTTGCGGTAGACGTCAATCAGCGCGCCATCATGGATAACGGCGGCGGCGTTGTAGATGGACCGAGCGCCCACGCCGTCCCGGACACGCTCCGGATATCCCACCGTGACCGTGATTCCGGCGGATGCCTCAGTAATCTGCCGCAGGGCCTCCTCTGCGGTGTCCAGAAACGAGTCCTTGTAGAGCAGGTCCTCCGGCGGATAGCCGGTGACGCACAGCTCCGGAAACGCGACGATATGCGCCTGCGCGTCCACAGCGCGGCGAATGTTCTCCACAATCAGACGGGTGTTCCCCGGAATATCGCCAACGGTGGGGTTGATCTGCGCCAGGGCGACCCGCAGCATTCTCTCCCCGGCGGCGTCATTGGTGTTCCGGTTGGCGTGGTCCCCCTCAGCAATCATTGCCCAGTATAGTCATCGGCTGGCACGGAACGGGGATTTGTCCGTATGATTGAAGCATCACGAATGATCGATCCCGCCGCCGGCAGTGGCGCATGAACTGTGACGAATCTCCATCAAGATCGCGCCCTTGCAGTGCCGTACCGCGCCTCCGCCGCGCTGACAACGGTTCTGAGCCTGTTGGCAATCCTGATCGGCGGCTGCTTCGGCGCAAACAATGAGCCAGCGGCGACCGCTCCAGCGGCAACCCCTGTGGCGACGGCCGTAGAGGCGACGCCAACCGCAACGCCAACACCGGCGCCTCCCTCCCCGTCCGCGCCCACTCCGGAGCCGGAGGATTGGTGGATCGTCGCCGCAACCACATGGGATGATGCGTTTGAGATCACCCTGGAGATCTACGGCCCCTCCACAATCACGGATCAGACCGCGCTGCGGGCGCGCTCACGCGTGACAAACGTCTCCGATGAGCCTGCGGCGTATGTGCGGTGGAGTCAGCATGATCCGGCGGTGCCGATGTGGATTGTCCTGCCCCACGCCGCGCCGACGGGTTCAGAGCGGCCGGCCCTCCGACTCATCCACCTGCTGTCTGAGGATGATGACCTGTCAAACGCGCTGGCTTTTCCGGAGGTCAAGCGGGACACGCTTGATCCGGGCGGAGTCATTGAGCGGGAGGTCTCCTGGGACCTGACCGTGCGGGCCGATACCCCGATGGGACGCGGGCACGCCGCCGATGATGTCTACACCCTGCGCGCGGACTTTTACTCTGACGGTCCGCAGGCGTATCCGGGCCGGCCGGACGTTTCCTTGACGTTCCCGATCACGCTCTCACGCGGCATTCGGGGCTGACAGAGCGCCCGCCCTACCGGACGCGCCCGCCCGCTCAGTCCAGCAGCTTTCCCGGGTTCATGATTGCCGCGGGATCAATCGCGTGCTTGATGGCGCGCATCAGCGCGACTCCACCCTCGCCAAGCTCCCGTGGCAGGAGATGCTTCAGGCGCACGCCGACACCGTGGCAGTACTCAATGGTGCCGCCCATGTCGACCGCCTCGGAGATCATCGAATCGGACGCTTGGCGTATCCGGTCAGCGCCGTCCGGACGGGCATCGGGGTCGATCGCAATGATGGAGAACATCTCCGGCTCGCCCCAGATGGCGCATTCGATAACGCGCAGGCCGACCTCGTCAAACATGCGGATGGCCCGATAGCGCAGATCCAGAACCCGTGACGCGGGGACGGCCGTGTGGATGTAGCTGCCGGCGCGTCCGCCGCGGTCCCGCCAGGGGTGGCGCTGTCCGGCGCTTCTCGCCTCCTGATACCGAATTCCGGAGGCGTGGCGATCCTCCCAGAAGGCCTGCGCCGCCTCCGGCCCAAGATCATGAGCGCCGTATGCCGAGACGATCTCCCATACGGTATCCTGTTGCGCGTCCAGCTCCGCGGAGGAGCCTTCCATGCTGAGGTGCAGCACGGAGCGGCCCGGGCCATCGGCCAGAATCGGCTCACCGCCGGAGTCCGTCTCGTCCTCCTGCGCGAAATCGACCATCGCCGGCGTCAGTCCCTCGCTGAACAGCCGCTGAATGGCGAAGAACCCCTGCTGAAAGCTGTCGAACTCCAGCGCGTAATGCCGCCGTTCCTCCATCTCCGGAAAGATGCGGATCGTCGCCTCGGTGATGACGCCGAACACGCCCTCCGTTCCGATGAACAGGCTCGTCAGGTCCATTCCGGCGGGAACGGACCGGCGCAGAGCGCGCGTGCGGACAACCTCGCCCGTCGGCAGCACGGCCTCGAGGCCCACAACCTGTCTCCCCATCGGACCGTATTTCGCCGCCAGATAGCCCACGCCGTTCGTGGAGATCGCGCCGCCCACGGTGGCGATGGGCTGGCTCCACGGGTCATGTCCCACAAAGTGGTTGGCCGGTTGCAGGACGGCATCGAGATCGCCAAGGATGACGCCGGGCTGAACCGTCGCAGTGCCGTTCTCGAGGCTCACGTCGATGACGGCGTTCAGCGCGCCCATATCCAGCACAATCCCGGGCCGGATCGTCGCCGCGCCGCCCATCACGCCGGTCCCGCCGCCGTACGGCGTCACCGGCACGCCGGCCTCCGTCGCGGCGCGCAGGATGGCCGCCACGTGCGTTGTGGAGCGCGGTCTGACAATCGCCAGCGGCAGCGCGCGCGCCAGGCCCCCTCGGCGGTCAGATGGAATCGCGTCGTCGGCGTAGTCCTCCAGCACATGCTGATCCGTCAGCACGTTGTCCCGACTCACAATCTGATTGATCTCTGAGAGAAAGCTGTCCGAATTATTCATCGCACCACTCCAACAGATGCCGCAGCGTCACTGATTTCCAAGGATGACGAGTATCACTCCCATGATGACCAGAAAGGAGCCGAGAACAACGCGGCGCGTGATGCGCTCCGTCTGTCTCAGAAAGATGGCCGTGAGGACAAGGGTCATAAGGGGGCTGACGGCCACAATGGGCGAGACGACCACGAGGGGAGCGAGCGAGAACGCGAAAAAGCTCAGGAATGCGCCGCTTGAGGCGAGGACGCCGGCGATCATGATCCACGCCAACGCCCGTTTCGGCGCGCGCAGGTCTCTGGGCAGGTTGCGGGAGCTCACCGCGCCGAGCACCAGCATGCCTACGAACAACGTGATGGTTGAGCCGGTCTGCGGGGGCGTCTCGCCGCCGCCCAGCAGGCCGCGTGAGACCATCTGCCCGCTCCCGTAGCAGAGGATGGACAACAGTGAGGCCGCAGTGCCGTACAGCGCAGGCCCGCGCAGCCGGGCGGCGAGGCCGGGCTCGCGCTCCATGCCCGGGACGGGCGCGCGGCGCGTGGGCTGCAGTGTCATGACCCCTGCGCCGGCCCAAAGACGATCATGCCCACGCCCGCCACGACTGCGGCGATGCCAACCGCAAGCGGAATCGTCAGCTGCTCATCGAGGAAGAGCACGGCGAGGATGGACGCAACGATGGGAACTGCGCCGCCCATAGCCGTCGCGCGTCCGACGCCGATCATGCTCACGGCGGTGTAGTAGAGAAAGCGTCCTCCCAGGAAGGACAGCAGGCCCACCAGCGCAAACCCGCCGATGGCGCGCGGCGTGAGTTCCAGGAACGCCCCCGCGTCCATGATCACCGCAATCACTGTGATAAACAGGAACCCCGATACGATCGACAGGAACGTGGCGGACGGGGGGCTCACCCGATCGATGCCGAGCCGAACGAGGATGGAGCCGACCGCCCAGGAGAGGGAGGCGACAAGCGCGACCAGGATGCCAACCGTGACGTCGCTCATCCGGGTGGCGCCCGCCGGTCAGGCCGTCGCCGGCAGGCCGACATGACGCAGCATGGAGCCGAAGATTGCGCGGCCATCCACGCCGCCAAGCTCCGGCTCACAGCAGCGCTCCGGATGCGGCATCATCCCCAGCACATTGCGCCCCTCATTGACGATACCTGCGATGTTGCCACGAGAGCCGTTCGGGTTCCATTCCGGCGTCACCGCGCCCTCCGGGCCGGCGTAGCGAAAAATGATCCTCTCCGTCCGCTCCAACTCGGCGATGGTCTCATCATCCG
>JAAXGS010000058.1 GCA_012271225.1 Dehalococcoidia bacterium
CGCCGTTATCCATCAGCATCGCCTGTGTGTTGAACAGGCTGAATGGCGCCTGTATTCCGCTATCTGCCATGGTTCTCCATCCCTTCGTGCGCTCGTCGCGATAGCAGTCTACCGTCCGTTCCGTCCAAGCGTTACCATATCCTGAAAGAGGACGGCCGCCGCGCAGGGCGCGGACGGCGAAACACCGCGCTGGGCACAGCGCCCACATGGAGCAGATCACATGACAACGTCCCGGGACTGGCAGCAGATAGAATCCGAGTATTACATGCAGACGGTGCGCCGCGTGCCGGTGACGCTGGCGCGGGGCAAGGACAGCACCGTTTGGGATGATCAGGGACGCGAATACCTGGATTTTGTGGGCGGATGGGCCACGGCCACCCTGGGCCACTCCCACCCGGCAATGGTGCAAGCCATCACGGAGCAGGCCGGCGCCCTCATTCAGACGTCAAATGCCTTCTACACCATTCCGCAGATTGAGCTTGCGCAGCTCCTGATCGACAATTCGTGCATGGACCGCGTCTTTTTCTGCAACAGCGGCGCGGAGGCGGTTGAGGGCGCGATAAAGGTCGCCCGGCGCTACGGCGCGCTGCACCGTGACGGCGCGTATGAGATCATCACCGCCCTCGATTCATTCCATGGCCGGACGATGACCACCGTCGCCGCCACCGGGCAGCCGCACTATCAGGAGGCGCTGCGCCCCCTGACGCCCGGTTTCCTCCACGTGCCGTTCAATGACATCGAGGCCATTCGGGATGCCACAACGGAGCGCACCGTCGCCGTCATGCTGGAGCCCGTGCAGGGGGAGGGCGGCGTCAACGTTCCTGCTCCGGGCTATCTGGCAGCCGTCCGCGCATGGTGCGATGAACACAATCTTCTGCTGATCCTCGATGAGGTGCAGACGGGCGTTGGCCGTCTTGGCCACCTGTTCGGCTATCAGGCGTTCGGCGTGGAGCCGGACGTGATGGCTCTTGCCAAGGGCTTGGGCGGGGGCGTGCCCATCGGCGCGTTTCTGACCAGGGGCCGCGCGGACGCGCTGACCTACGGGGATCACGGGTCCACCTATGGCGGCAACGTCCTGACCACAGCCGCCGCGCTCGCCGTCATCCGCACCGTCCTGTCAGAGGATATCCCCGGCCGCGTCCGCGCCGCCGGTGAGCGGATGATCAACGCGCTGCGGGCCGTCGCGGACCGTCACGCCGCCATTGTGGATGTGCGCGGCATGGGGCTGCTGATTGCCGTACAGTTCACGGAGGAGATCGCCGCCGACCTCCTCGCCGCGTGTCTGGAGCGGGGGTTGCTGGTCAATCGCGTGCGCCCCAACGCCCTGCGGCTCATGCCGCCGCTGACACTCTCCAATGCCGATATGGATCGGGGAATCGCCATTCTGGAGGACGCCATCGCCGCCGTCGCAGGGTGACCGCCCACACACGCAGGCACGTTGTGATCATCTGCACTGTCCGCGGGGATTTTTGGTATTCTTATTGTGTTTCGCTGAATCGGTGCCCGGAGAGCGCGGCCTGATGCCCACCGGACGGTGAAAGTGAACGACGGAGAGTTGCACGATGCATGCGGCGTCGTCGGCATCTACCTGCCGGGCGGGGACGCTGCCAGGGCGGCGTTTTTCGGCATCTTCTCACTCCAACACCGCGGCCAGGAAAGCGCCGGCATCGCCACCGTCGATGACAACCAGGAACTCCATCTCTACCGCGGTCTGGGCCTTGTGAACCGCGTCTTTGATGAGCGCACGCTGAACCTCATCCCCGGCAGCTTCGCCATCGGCCACACCCGCTACTCAACCACCGGCAGCTCCACGCTTGCCAACGCGCAGCCAATACCGGCGAACGGCCCGCTTGGCGAGGTGCTTGTCGCGCACAACGGCAACATCGTCAACGCCGAGTCACTACGGCATGAGGCCCTTGAGCTTGGCGCGCACTTTGTGACCTCCACGGATTCAGAGGTCATCGCGCAGCTCATCGCCGTCCTGCCCGGCGCAACGTGGGAGGAGAAGATCCTGTCCGCCATGCGCAGCCTTGAGGGCGCCTACAGCCTGACCATCCTGACCAGGGACGCCGTCTACGCCGTCCGCGACCCGCACGGTTTCCGACCGCTGAGCCTTGGCCGCGTGGGCGAGTCCGGATGGATGGCGGCATCAGAGACGTGCGCGTTGGAGAACGTCGGCGCGGAATTCGTCCGTGAGATTGAGCCGGGCGAGGTTGTTCGCATTGACGCCGGCGGCGTCTCCTCCGCCGCCGGACGCCGGGAGGCGCGCGCGCTCTGTATCTTTGAGCACATCTACTTCTCACGCCCGGACTCCGTTCTGGAGGGGCGGCGGGTCTATCTGAGCCGCGAGGCGATGGGCAAGGAGTTGGCGCGGCTGCACCCCGTTGAGGCGGACATCGTCAGCGCCGTGCCGGACTCCGCCACCGCCGCCGGCATCGGCTACGCGCACGGCTCCGGCATCCCCTTCTATGAGACGATGGTCAAGAACCGCTACGTTGGACGGACCTTTATTCAGCCGGATCAGCGTCTGCGCGACGAGGGCGTCCGCCTTAAGCTGACGCCGCTGCGTGAGGTCATTGAGGGCAAGCGGCTTGTTATCGTGGACGACAGCATCGTCCGCGGCACGACGACGCGCCGCCTTGTGGACCTGCTCCGCAACGCGGGCGCGAAGGAGATCCACCTCCGGGTGTGCGCGCCGCCCATTCGATATCCCTGTCACTACGGCATCGATATGCCGAACCGCGCGGAACTGCTGGCGTCTGAGCGGAGCGTGGAGGACATCCGCACTGAGCTTGACGTGGAGAGTCTGGGATTCCTCGATGTGCCCGGCCTGTACCGGTCAGTCGCGCAGGAGGGTCCGGGATTCTGCGTCGCATGCTTCACGGGCGAATACACCGTGCCCGTTCAGGCCCAGCTCGATAAATTCTCGTTGGAGCGCTTGTCCCTGCGTGCCTGAGAATCAATCACGCTATGCAGCCGCCGGAGTGAACATCGGCGCGGGCCGGGAGGCCATTCGCCTGATGAGTCCGCATGTCCGGACCACGTACAACAGCCGCGTGGTGGGAGACATCGGCGGCTTTGGCGGGCTGTTCAAGCTCGATGCGTACCGTCAGCCGATCCTCGTCGCGAGCACGGACGGAGTCGGCACCAAGATCAACCTCGCCATGGATATGCGCTCCTGCGCCAGCATCGGCGCGGACCTGGTGAACCACTGCATCAACGATGTCTGGGTGCAGGGGGCGGACCCGCTGTTCTTCATGGATTATCTCGCGGCGGACCGGCTGAACCCCGCTGACGCGGCGGAGATTGTGCGCGGCATGGCGGAGGCGTGCGCGGCCGTCGGCTGCGCCCTGATCGGCGGCGAAACCGCGGAGATGCCCGGCACGTACCGGGAGGGCCGGTACGATGCCGCCGGATTCATGGTGGGCGCGGTGGAAAGCTGGGACCTGATTGACGGATCCGGCATCCGCGCGGGAGACGTGCTGGTCGGTCTGCCGTCAAGCGGCCTCCACACGAATGGCTATTCCCTGGCGCGGCGCGTCTTTGATCTTGACGCGCATCCGGAGAACCTCCTGAACCGGCCGCCGGAGCTTGGCGGCGCCACGCTGGGAGACGCGCTGCTGGCGGTGCATCGTCCGTACTACCATGCGCTCAAGCCGGTGCGCAGACGCATTCGCGGACTTGTCCATATAACGGGCGGTGGATATCTGGAGAACGTCCCGCGCGCTCTGCCCAACCATCTGCAGGCGATCATCGAATGCGGGGCGTGGGATGTTCCGCCGCTCTTCCGCCTGATTCAGGAACAGGGCGAAATCCCTGCCGATGAGATGTACGGCGTGTTCAACATGGGGATGGGGATGATCGCCATCACGCGGCCCCAGGACGCCGCCATCGTCATGTCAGCCATGGAGGGCAGCGTGCAGATCGGCCGGATAGAGGATCGTCCTTCGGGCGGCGATGCCGCCGTTCTGAGCATGGAGCCGCAATGACGTTTCGGGCGATCATCAGCCCGTCAGACAAGGCGGGCAGCGCCGAACTTGCGCGCGGGCTGACGGACCTTGGCTGGGAGGTCTACGCGACGGGCGGGACGCATCGCGCACTGACGGAGGCGGGCGTCGCCGCGCAGCAGATCGAGGCGCTGACCGGCTTTCCGGAGATCCTGGACGGACGGGTCAAGACCCTGCACCCGCGCGTGCACGGCGGCATTCTGGCGCGGCGGGAAGAGCCGGATCATGCGGCCCAACTGGCGGAGCACAAGATCAGCACCATCGACCTTGTTGCCGTGAACCTCTACCCGTTCGCGGAGACTGTGTCCCGCCCTGATGTCCCACTGATGGACGCCCTGGAGCAGATCGACATCGGGGGGCCAACGCTCGTCCGCGCCGCCGCCAAGAACTTTCCGGCGGTCATCGTCCTGATCGATCCATCGGACTACGCGCCCGTGCTGGACATGCTGCGCGGCGGCATCGTCTCGCTCGCGGAGCGGCGGCGGCTGGCAAAAAAGGCCTTTGAGCACGTCTCGACGTATGACACGGTCATCGCCAACTACCTCTCGCGTGACATGGGGGTGGCGGGCATGGGCGACGAATCCGCGGACATTCCGGCGCAGCGGGTCCTTGCGCTGCAATCCGCGCAGGGCCTCCGCTACGGGGAGAATCCGCATCAGGCGGGAGCGCTCTACCGGGTGATTGACCCCGGCCGGCCGGCGGAGGGCGTACTCGCGGCCCGGCAGCTGCATGGGCGCGAGCTGTCCTTCAACAACATTCTCGATGCGGACGCCGCATGGAACGTCGTCTGTGACTTCCCGGACAGCCCAACGGTCGCCGTGATCAAGCACGGCAACCCCTGCGGGCTGGCAGCAGCGGCAGACCTGCCAACAGCGTTCAGGCGCGCGCTGGCGGGCGATCCGGTATCCGCGTTCGGCGGCATCATCGCCGCAAACCGCGCGCTGGACCGCGAGACGGCCGAGGCCATCAATGAGGCCTTCTATGAGATCGTCCTCGCGCCATCCTTTGACGATGACGCGCTCTCCGTTCTCACGCAGAAACGGAACCTGCGCCTTCTGGAGATGGGCGAGGCCTCCGCGCCGGGGCCCGCGCCGGATATCCGATCGGTTCGGGGCGGCATTCTCGCGCAGGCGGCGGACCGGGGCGAGGACGGGGAGTGGCGCGCGGTGACGGATCGCGCGCCAACGGAGGCGGAGCATGCCGATCTGCGCTTCGCCTGGAGGGCGGCGCGCCACGTGAAATCCAATGCCATCGTCATCGTCAAGGACGGCGCGCTGCGCGGCATGGGCACCGGACAACCGAATCGACTGGTCAGCGTGGAGCTGGCTCTGCGCCTGGCCGCTGACGAGGCTCGTGGGGCAGTGCTAGCCTCAGACGCGTTCTTCCCGTTCGCCGACGGTTTGGAGATGGCGCTTGAGGGCGGGGTGACGGCGGCGGTTCAGCCGGGCGGCTCCGTACGGGACGATGAGGTTATCGCCGCGGCCAATCGCGCCGGCGCCGCCATGCTCTTCACTGGAATCCGCCACTTTCGACACTGAACGCCGCCATGAACGCGCGCCCCGCAGACGCCGTCGATCCACGCCCCTCAGCGGACATCGTCATCCCCGTGTACAACGAGGAGCGCTCCCTGCCTCTCTGCCTTGAGCGTCTGCTGCCCTTCTGCCGGGAGACGCTCACCGCGAGCTATCGCTGGCGCGTCGTCATCGCGGACAACGGCTCAATCGACCGCACGTATCAGGCGGCCACGGAGCTGTGGCTGCGGCATCCGGGAGAGGTCGGCGTTCTTCATCTGGGTCAGAAGGGACGCGGGCGGGCGCTCAAACGCGCATGGGCGGAGAGCGACGCGGATATCCGCGCCTATATGGACGTTGATCTCTCAACGGACATCAGCCACATTCCTGATCTGCTTGGAGCCATCGCCGGTGGCCATGATGTGGCGACGGGCTCCCGCCTCAGGCGGGGCGCGCGCACAACCCGCTCCGTCAAGCGGGAGTTCGTGTCACGCGCCTACAACCTGCTGATCAAGGCGGTGTTTCTGAGCCGGTTTTCAGACGCGCAATGCGGTTTCAAGGCGATAAGCCGCCGGACGGCGGAGAGCCTGCTGCCGCTGGTGAGGGACAACGCATGGTTCTTTGACACGGAACTGCTGCTGATTGCGGAGCGGAACGGCTACCGAATCGCCGATTTCGCCGTGACGTGGGAGGAGGACGCGGACACCCGAGTCAGAATCATCTCCACCGCGTGGGAGGATATAAAGGGTCTCACCCGCTTAAGGTTCAAGGGCAGGCCGAGGGTGGGGTGAGGAGTCTACCATTTCTTGAGAATGTAATCTGAGATCCGAATAGCTAGGGCTTTCGCACGTGGATTGCGGGAAGCTACCGCAAAAATAAGCTCAAATTGCGGCGAATTTCGAGTGTTCCTCAAGATGCGCCTTGTTGGTGCTAAATCGGCAAAGATCGTCGCCAATCTGTCTCGATAGAGTTGTGCGATTCGATCTTGTGGTGCCCTTACGACAAGCTCTTTGCCTCCAAACAGCGACTGTTGCTCGGCACGCTGATACATCTGCGGTTCCCAATACTCTCGCCCACCAAAAACACGATCGAGTTCGAGCGCAAGACTCTCATTGGGACGCTCGTCCCGATCCATCATTCTGGTAAGTGCCATCAACGGGAAGAGTATCCAACAATCGATTTTTTCGGTCTTGGCGATCAATTCCACCGTCGGCCAATCGACTTCGGTCTTGTAGGGATCAAGGAACATTACTGCTCTCTCATTGGAGCGCATTGCTTCGCAGAGAACTGGCAGTTGCAGGTTTGCATCTCCCTCAATAACTTCTATTTTCCGGCTTGGATTCTGTAGCCTTATTGTGTTTAGCGAAGCAGCGAATTCCGGGTTCTTCTCGATGTAGACAAGACGGTCAAATGGTTTATCGTCAACTTGCAATGCTATTTGGGCAGATCCTCGGCGCAATTCGTCAAAATCTAAATATGAATTGTCCGGTTCGGTTGTGCCGGTCTGATACGATCCTGACCCTGCAAATGCATCTATGTACGTGAGTCTGAACGGCTGATTCTTGAGCGCAGTAGTGTACTCGTCAAGATACTGGCTCAAAATGTCCAGCTTTTCTTGTGTCCATGGGCCGCCGAAACTGGGATGTTGGGTCATGGTCTAAACTGCTACCGGCATCTCCTGCCAGACCTTACCATCCAAGATCGCTTTGCTCCCGCTGCGCTTCCCATGGCGGCCGCCCCACTGCTTGAAGAAGAAGCTCACCTTTGCATGCGTGGTCTGCTCTTTTAGAGAATCTGCCCACTCCTCTTCCATCGGGCGGGCACGAGGGCCACTCTCCCCGCCGACGATGACCCAATGGAGGGTTCTGTCCAACAGCCAAGGTGTCAAATCCAGCTCGCCAAGCAGTGGCTCTGCGGACACAAAACGGATCGCGGCGGGGATTCGACCCAATACCGTTAGGCGCGGGGCATACTTCTGGCTCTCGACCGATGTGCCTATCCACACGTTCGAAGGCCACTCACCGAATTCATGTTTGCCATATTTCTCCCACCATCCCGCCGCCAGTCCCGGCCGCTTGGTCAGCACCTGGAAAATGTGCTGGTCCCCACGGCGCATGACGTCAAACACCCGTGAAATGAACTCAAACGTCACCGTGGGGTGGAACAGGTCGGACATGCTGTTCACGAAGACGCGACGAGGAGTTTTCCAGGTCAATGGCACGTTCAGCCGCTCAGGCAGCATCCTGACCGTGTCCGGCGATTCCTCGTAGCCTGGCACGCCCATCGCGCGCAGCCGCGGATAAAGGGCAAACATGTAGCAGTTGTCACATCCTGGTGAGACGCGAGTGCACCCGGTAACCGGGTTCCACGTTTCATCCGTCCACTCAATCGATGACCCCATAGTGCGCCTCCGGAGCTCTGAGCCTGTTTTCTCGGAATGCTAGTACACATGTACTAATATGTCAACCATCCCCTCTCCCCCAGCGTGCTAGGAGGGGACGGTGCCGGCTTGGGGGAGGAAGACGATGAGTCCACTGAGGGCCAGCGCCAACGCCAAAAAGACCATGGTGATGAAGACGGCGATCTGGCTGAACGTTGGCCGCTGCCGCTTGCGTCCGCGAGAGCGGGCGCGCCGTGTCCCGCCGCTGCGCATGCCGGCAGGGGCGTCCGCTGAGACCTGCGCCGGAACGCGCAACCGCTCCAGAAACGAGCGCCGCTGTCGCTCGCTACCCGCCCCGCCGCTGCCGCCTCTGCGTCCCCGGTTGCCTCGGTTGTCAGGGCCGCCGTCGCGCCCCGGTCTCGGCGACTGTCCACGTCTGTTGCTCATGTGTCAATAGTACTCCTGTCCATCGATCCTTCTCCAATAACGGCGGCGTGCGCGGCAACGGCCACGCCCGTGAGCCACAGAATCTCACCCGTCACGGTCTCCGCCACGACGGGGATCCGGTCTCTCCACGGGCGCGGAATCCCGCTATCAACAAACACATCCTGCACTTTTCGGCTGCCGCCGCGCAGGCGGATGCGGTCGCCCGGCCTGCGTGGCCTGACCACAAGGCCATGCTGAGCCGCGTCCGGCTGCAGCGTGACCGTCATCGGTCCGGGCAGGTGTTCCGCGCCGTCTCCGTCCGCCCGCAACTCAATGCCGCGCCCATCGATGCGCCGCGCGGTGAACACCCAGCCGCCCGCGCGCGTTTGACCTTCCGGGCAGAGCTGCGACAGCACGAGCGGCGGCAGAGGCGGAACCACGCTCGCGCCTGCCGCGGCGAGCACGGCGTCCTGCCGGCTGACGCAGCTCAGACAGAGGCCCTTCGGCAGAGCGATCTCGGAGCCCGTTCTGCCGTTCATGATCATGTCATCTATGTCACGGTAGTTTCGCTGGCTCATGCCCACTGCGGAGCCGAGCAGGGCAACGATTGCCCGCTCCAGGACGATATGCCGCACGGCCGGATGCGCCTTGCTGAGCGCCCGCCGGTTGAATCGCGCGGCGCGCCCGTCATCGCTCATCTCAACCGCATCCGCCGGCAGCGCGTCGGCCTGTATCGAAAGGGCATCGAGGGCGAGCCGCGCATCGCCGGATGCGCGGCGAACGGCGCCGAACGCGCCCGCCCGCATGTCCTCCATGAGCGGCAGCAGCTCATGACGGACACTGTTGCGCAGGTGCGCGGGGTCTGTGTTGGAGGCGTCCTGCCGGGGGCGCAGTCGACGAGCCGTCAGGTAGCGCATGACATCGGCGCGTCTGACACCAAGCAGCGGGCGGATGATGGGGACGCGACTGGCGGAGTCTGCGCCCCGACGTTCAGGACTGAACGCGGACTCAGTCTGCATCGCCATGCCCGCCAGGCCGCGGAGGCCCGTCCCGCGCAGGAGGTTGAGCAGCACGGTCTCAACGTCGTCATCTGCGGTATGCCCCAATACGATGGCCTCCGCCTGAACCGCCGCGGCCGCCTGCAGGAACACGCGGTGGCGGGCGTTTCTGGCCGCCTCCTCAACGGATACGCGCTCCGCGCGCCGTACTTCTGCGATGTCCACCTGCCGAACGCTCACCGGAACGCTCCATCGCGCCCCCAGCCGCCTGACATAGGCCGCGTCACCGCGTGACTCGGGCCGCAGGCTGTGATCCACATGGACCACGTGCAGGGCCAGGTCACAGGCCGCTCTCAACTCAATCAGGCCGGCCAACAGCGCCGTCGAATCCGGTCCGCCGGAAACACCCACAAGGAGACGCGCCCCTCGCCCCGCGTAACCACCCGTCTCCAGGCTGCGGTGGATGCTCTCAACAACGTCCGTGTCTTCGCGGCCGTTTCCCGGCGCGCGCAACCTGACCATGACGGCTAATCCACTACGTCCGTTTGCGTTGGCGCGGTGTTCAGGCTTGTCAGCGCCCACTGAAACCGATTGGCCGGGCCGATCACGCCCGCCGCCCGGGACACAAGCAGGCTGAAGGAGCCGGGCGTGATGCGTAAACGCCCGTAATTGGCCAGGGGCATGCCGAGAGCGCGGCACAGAATCGAATAGATGGCGAAGGCGTGGGAGACCAGAACCACGTCTTCATGCGGCTGATACGACTGCGCGATGGACTCCACGATGTCCCACGTTCGAGCCTGCAGGCCCTCCAGGGTCTCGCCGCCGTTGGGGAATTGGGCCGTCTGCGGATCACGGGTCCAGTGCTCAAAGAAATCCGGGAACAGGTCGCGCATCTCTCTCAACGGCGTCCCGTCCAGATCGCCAAAATCCAGTTCGCGCAGGTCATCCTCGGCCCTGACGGTCAAGCCGTGCGGGGCTGCGATGGCCTCCGCGGTGTCCATCGCCCTGCGGGATGAGCTTGAGAGAACCGTGACGGGCGTCATGGAGGTGAAGTGTCTGGCAAGCGCGCGTGATTGCGCGATACCCGCGTCATTCAGTGGGATATCGGCGCGCCCCTGCGCGCGTCCATCACGGTTCCATGCGGTTTCACCGTGCCGCACCAGGTAGAGATTCATGCCGAGTATCCCTGTGTCAGTGTCATGGCGGGGGAATTGGCGCGCGCCGCGGCCCTCATTGACCATCCTCCGTGCGGACGGTGACCTCATCAATCCGCGCGCCCTGCACGTGAGCGACGGTGATCAGATACGTGCCGTACAGAATGGATTCCCCCTCCTCCGGTATACGCCCCATCTGCTTGAGCACGAACCCCGCAATCGTCTCGTACTCGCCGTCGCCGTCAGGCAGGTGAATGTTCAGCTGCTCCGCGAGTTCATCGATGTGCATGATGCCGTCCACGCGGACGGTGCGCTCATCAACGGCCCGAAACGCCTGCGGCTCACCGGGATCGTCGACGCGGCCGACAATCAGCTGAATGGCGCGGCTGAGTGTCACAAGACCGGAGATCTCGCCAAACTCATCCACCACCATCACCATGCGGGACCGGTACTCCCGCATCTCCTCCATCAGATCATCAATCCGCTTGGTCTCCGGCACAAAGTGCGTCTCGCGCAGGTCTGTCGTCACGGAGCTGTTCATGGTCAACTGGCCGGTCGCGTGCTTGTGCAGCACGTTCTTGATTGCAAGGATGCCTGCCACCCCGTCCGGATCCTCCGCCTGCACAGGAAAGTGGGAGTGGGAATGCCGGGCGTACGTCTCAAGAAACTCCGCAAGCGTTGTCCCGTTGCGCACCCACACAACCTCCGTACGCGGCGTCATGATCTCCCGAACCATGCGGTCGCCGAACTGAAAGACCTTTTGGACCATCTGCGCCTCGCGGGCCTCGACGGTGCCCTGCTCCACGCCGGTCCGGACCAGTGAGCCCAGTTCCTGCACGTCCACCAGCGCGCTGCGTCTGCCCCCCGTTGCCCACGCAACGAATGCCGCGAACATGGTGAACAGGATGGCGACGGGAGCGAGAATGAATGTCAGGAGCCGGAAGGGCCGGGCCATGAACATCATCACCCGCTCCGCGTGGCGCGCGCCGATGGTCTTGGGCATGATTTCCGCCACCACAAGCAGCGCAACCGTGGTGATGACGGTGGCGACAAGCAGGCCCTGTTCCGCGTTATCAAGCAGCGTAAGGGCGATGCTGGTGGCGATGGCCGCCGCCGCCGTGTTGGTCAGGTTGTTCCCCACCAGCAGCGTTGTGAGGAATCGCTCCGGCCTCTCCTTCATTCGCTCCGCCATGCGCGCGCCGGTGGAGCCGGCCTCCGCGCGGCGCCGCAGTCGATGGCGCTCCGCCGACAGAAAGGCGGCCTCCGTTCCGGAGAAGATCGCGGAAAAGAGCAAGGAGAGTCCCAGCAGCACAAGGCTAATGGTCTCGACCCCCTCCATGCGTGCGCGACCTCCATTCATCCGGACAGCCCATGCCGTTTCGCGTCACCTATTCTACAACCGACGGACAGCGCCTCCCCGCCTCCGTCTCTGCGCGTCAATAGGGAGTACTGGTATCATTGGGGCAGATTCCTGTCCAGCGGCATGGAGACGTTTCGGATGGCGACATATGCAACCGCAGGCTTCAGCATCTCAGGCGGCGAGGCGCAACCGATGGCGCCGTACCTGCGCGCCTGGGAGGACAAGCGGCGAGACGGCATTGAAGTTGTCTATGGCCTTGTGCAGGTGATCTCCGGCCCCACGACATCTGTGACGGACATCGTCTGGGAGGCCTTCGACGAGGGCCTCAAAGCCCAACCCCGATTCACAACAACGCGCTATCTGCAGAACACGATCGAGGCCGCGCGGGACAGCCTTGGGGGGTACTCCGTTCGCGGGTGGCGGGCCGGCGCGCTTCTCGCCGCGGTCAGCGGGCGTGATCTCTACCTCGCATGGGCCGGCCCGGCCGTCTGTTACGTGGTGGCCAAGGACCAACTCATCTATCCCGGCTACGTCACGGAGGAGACCGCGCGGAGTTCCGGCGCGCTGGGGGACGCGGGCGAGGTGCCGATCCGCATCGCCCATGAGGAGATTCAGGAGGGGGACGTGGTCGTCCTCGCGTGGTCTCAACTGTCGAACCTGATTGAAGAGGACAATATCAGCGCCCTGATTCAGTCCGGTATTGACCCCGCCGTGCGGTCCCTCTATCGGATGGCCTCGGAGGAGAGCGAGTTCGCGATGATGCTGCTGCAGTTTGACACGGCGTGAGCCGCGCAACCGCAGCGGCCGTTCACCGCTGCGCCCGCTGACGCTATGAGAGTCCTCGGCATTGAATCATCCTGCGACGAAACCGGCATCGCCGTCGTCGAGGACGGCCGCCGAATCATCGTCCACGGCCTCTCATCGCAAGCGGACATTCACGCGCGTTTTGGCGGCGTTGTGCCGGAGATCGCGTCCCGACAGCATCTGCTGACCTTTCCCGCGCTGCTCCGCGACGTTGTGCAGAGGCACGACGGCGAACTCAATCTCGATGCCATCGCCGTCACGTACGGGCCGGGGCTCGCGGGATCGCTCCTCGTTGGCGTGAACTTTGCCAAGGCGCTGGCGATGGCATGGAACCTGCCCCTTTACGGCGTCCATCACCTGGAGGGCCACGTCTACGCAAACTGGATCCGTGACGGTCAGTGGGACGGAGAGGATCACGGCGATCCCGTCCTGCCCGCGGTTGCCCTCATCGTCTCCGGCGGTCATACGGACATTGTGTTGATTGAGGCTCACGGGCGCTACAAACTGCTGAGTGAAACCCGTGACGATGCGGCAGGAGAGGCCTTTGACAAGGTCGCGCGGCTGCTGGGGCTGGGCTATCCGGGCGGGCCAGTCATTGAGCGTGTGGCGCGTGAGGCGAGTGATCCCGTTCGTCTGCCAAGTCCATTGATCCGCGATTCCTGGGATTTCAGCTTCAGCGGTCTCAAGACGGCCGTTCTCCGCCTGGTCAATGAACGCGGAGGAACGGAGGCTCTGGATCAGGCGGCCATTGCGAATATCGCCGCGGGTTTTCAGCAGACCGCCGTTATCGCTCTTGCGGACCGGCTTCTTGAGGTTGCGCGCGCAACGGGCGCGCAATCCGTCATGCTCTCCGGGGGCGTTGCGGCGAACGCCGCCCTGGGCGCGGAGGTTCTCCGCAAGGCGGAGATGCCAGTCTGGCGGCCGCGCCCCGCGCTCTGCACAGATAACGGCGTCATGATCGCCGCCCGCGCCGCCTTTCTGATTGAGCAGGGCGCTCAACCGGATGACGGCGCCCTGGACGCCGTCCCCAGCCTGCGGATGGGGATGACACTAGGCGCAACCTAAAGCAGGGATTTCACTTGTAATGCCGGTACACAATGTCAACTCGACATATTTGAGCAAACCGCTTTGCAGGGAGATCACTGAGCGTACATGGTGACTCTCCTCGGCCAGGGTTGGCGCGCTGAACTCAGGGAGTTGGTGATCAGCGCCCGCGAATCCGTCATGGTTGTGGCTCCCTATATCAAGAGCGCAGAGGCAGCGTGGCTCTGCGAATTGTTGGACGGCAACGCCGATGTCATTACCCTGTCAAACATTGAGGCTGGCGCTGTTAGCGCCGCGACACTGGATTTGCAGGCGCTCATACACCTGTCCTCCGCGACGCCAGATTCGCGCCTGTTCGCGCTTCCGTCACTTCACGCCAAAGTCTTTCTTGCTGACACTTCTGCCGCCATAGTGACATCCGGCAATCTGACCCGTTCCGGTTTGGACAGCAATCTGGAGTACGGCGTACTCATGCGTGATCGGGCTGTTGTGCAAAGGGTTCGGGCGCACATGATAGGATATGCGCGCCTGGGCTCAGCAGTCGCGCCGGAGCATCTGGCGCGACTGCTCCCCGTTGAGCGAGAACTGCGGGAAGAGAGAGCCCGTCTTGAAGCTACTCCCAATCCCGAGGCCAAGGCACGGCTGGATGACTTGCTGTGGCAGGCGCAGACATCGTTCATTGACATGCAGGTCGGCAATCGTTCTGCTAACACCGTTTTTAGTGAAGCCGTCCTGCATGTTCTTGCTGGCGGGGCGTCATTAACAACCGGCGAGATTCACGAAAGGGTACGAGCGCTTCTCCCTGAGTTATGCGACGACACTGTGGATCGTGTCATCAATGGACGGCGCTTCGGCAAGCGATGGAAACATAGCGTGAGGAACGCGCAGCAGTCCCTCAAGGAACAGGGCAGGATTTCGTACACCCCGGAGTCCAGACTATGGAGCATCGTCACTCTGGAGCGCTGACCGCCACTAGCAGCGACTCCCTGTCAGAACCATCGCGGCGATGGACGCGGCGTTCTCCAACGCCGTCCACGTGACCTTGACGGGATCGATGATGCCCCGATCCACCATGTTGCCGCACTCATCGCGGCTGCCGCCATAGCCCTCACTTATGTTGAGGCCGAGATGCCGGTTGGCGGACGCGCGCTCTTTCCGCGCCTCAGTAACTCTCTCTAGTCATCGCCGCCCGCGCCGCTTTTCTGATTGAGCGGGGCTCTCAGCCGGATGACGGCGCCCTGGGCGCCGCACGCAACCTGCGGATGGGTTAGTTCACCCGCGCCCCAGGAAGGGCTGCCTGATTGGCAGAACGGTCGCGTCAAGCATATTGGCGTAGGGCGGCATCACGGCCATTGCCAGTGCCGCGACGGCTATGTCGTCTGTTGACAGCGTCGCATCGGGGTTCTCGGGCGCGCGCCACTCCAACGTGACGCTTCCGGGATGGAGCGCGCCCGCTGAGATGCCATACTCCCTGCCTTCAAGCGCGGTCGACTTCGTGAGACCGATGATTGCGTGCTTGGTGGCTGTGTAGGCGGCCGAATTCATCCTGGGCATATTCGACGAAATGCTGCCGATGTTGATGATTCGTCCGCCTCCCTGCGCTTTCATGATCTTCATGGCTTCTCTCGTACAGAGAAAGACGCCGGTGAGGTTGACGTTGATGACCTTCGTCCACGTTTCCAGCGAAAGCTCGTCGACGGGCCCGCCGTCAAACACCCCGGAGTTATTCACGAGGATGTCGAGTTCCCCATGATCCGCAAGTGTCCTCTGGAACAGGTTAATCACCTGCTCCTCGCTGGTCACATCCGTTTGGATCACATGCGCGGGCGCTCCGTGTCCGCGCATCTCCTCCGCAGTGGCATTGAGATGATCCAGTTGCCGCGCAGCCAGCACAAGGGTCGCGCCCTCTTTGGCAAATGCGCGCGCAATCCCTTTGCCGATGCCCCTGCCCCCTCCTGTAATGATGCAGACCCTGCCATCGAGTTGTCCCATGAGTCCTTCTCCGTGCGTAGCGGTCCAAGCCGTTCAGCCAAGCAATCCCACGCCATGATGTTAAGACAATCGGTTTGCGGCGTGTGTAAGTCAACCGGCAAATCCTCGGCCCTGTAACCCGCCGTTGGGCGCCAAAAAGAAGGGTTCCCGCGCGCCTGTAGAGGCGCGCGGGAACCCTCTCCTGAATCGAATTTGTTGCTGTGCCGCGTCGTTCGATTAGTAATCCATTGGCGGGGTGGGCGGCATGGCCGGGGTCTCCTCCGGGATGTCCGTCACCAGCGACTCCGTTGTCAGGACCATCGCGGCGATGGACGCGGCGTTCTCCAGCGCGGTCCGCGTGACCTTGACGGGATCGATGATGCCCCGACCCACCATGTTGCCGTACTCATCGCGGCTGCCGTCATAGCCCTCACCCGTGTCGAGGCGGCGGACGGCATCAACGATAACGGAGCCCTCCTTGCCGGCGTTCTCCGCGATCATGCGCATCGGCTCCTCAAGGGCGCGGCGGACGATGGCCGCGCCCGTGCTCTCATCGCCGTCGAGGGTCAGGGAGTCAAGAGTGCCCGCGGTGTGGAGCAGGGAGACGCCGCCGCCGGGGACAATGCCCTCCTCCACCGCGGCGCGCGTGGCGGAAAGAGCGTCCTCAACGCGCATCTTCTTGTTCTTGAGCTCCACCTCGGTCGCCGCGCCAACCCGCACGACGGCAACGCCGCCGGCCAACTTGCCGATACGCTCCTGCAGCTTCTCGCGGTCATACTCGGAGCTGGACTCATCCATCTGCGCCTTGAGTTGGGCGATGCGGCGTTGAATGGCCTCATCGCTGCCCGCGCCCTCGATGATCGTCGTGTTGTCCTTATCGGCGACGATGCGGCGCGCGCGGCCAAAATCGCTCGGCTCCACGGAGTCCAGCTTCTTCCCGATCTCCTCGCTGATGACTTCGCCGCCGGTCAGGATCGCCATGTCCTCCAGCATCGCCTTGCGGCGGTCGCCGAAGCCGGGCGCCTTGACCGCCAGGCAGTTGACCGTGCCGCGCAGCTTGTTGACCACCAGCGTCGCAAGGGCCTCGCCCTCAATGTCTTCCGCGATAACGATGACGTTCTTGGAGATGGCGATGGCCTTCTCCAGCGCGGGGACGATTTCATTGACGGCGGAGACCTTTTTGTCCGTGATGATCAGCAGGGCGTCATCGACGGCGGACTCCATGCGCTCCGAATTCGTCACGAAGTAGGGCGAGACGTAGCCGCGGTCGA
>JAAXGS010000059.1 GCA_012271225.1 Dehalococcoidia bacterium
CTCCCCGCCGTACTGCGGGTGAGGATGGCAGATGACGACGCCCGCCGCCGCGCCGGCGGAGGACGCCTGATCCGGAAGGTCCAACTGCCCCTCAAGGACAATGCCGTCGGTCGAGTTGATGCGGACGGTTCGCGTCTGAATGCTGTCGCCTCCCGTGAATGAATACCCGGCGAATACCCGGCAAGCGCTCCCCGCAGGGCGGGCGGCTCACCGGCAGGCCATCGTCATGCCGGCGCAGGGCGCATATGCCCCGGCGCGTGGCGAGTGCCGCGCTCACTATAGTGCAGCGCGATTGTGGCCGTCGATATAATTATGTGACAGGGTTCACGACATCGCAGCAGGACGGAAAGAGCGCGGGGAGGTCTCAATGGTCGGCACGCAGGAACGGTCGCAGGAGGATAGCCGCCCGGTTCGCAGGGCGCCGCCGCCCATGGCGGCGGCGCGCATTGTTGAGCGGCGGGATCTGACGGAAGACCTGTGGATCATCAGGCTGGAGCCGTCAGTCGAAAGGTTTGCGTTCAAGCCGGGGCAGTACTGCACAATCGGCGCGGAGGGCATTGAGCGCCCGTACTCCATTGTGTCCGCGCCGGAGGAGCCGCTGATCGAGCTCTTTGTTGAGCTTGTTCCGCCGCCGGAGGGGCAGTTGACCCCCATCCTGCATCGCATGGGCGTCGGCGCAGAGGTGAGTCTGCGCCCCAAGCCAAAGGGCATCTTCACGCTGGACCGCACGGCGAAGACGCACGTGTTCGTCTCCACCGTCACCGGCGTCGCGCCCACCGTGAGCATCCTGCGCCACGCGATCATGACGGGAGAAACCGCGGACAAACAGTTCCACGTCCTCGACGGCGGCAGCTATCAGGATGAGTTGGCCTACTCCGATGAGCTGCGCGCCCTGGCGGAACGGCACGATTTCATCCGGTTTACGCCGACGGTCAGCCGTCCGAATGATCCGCGCAACGCCGGATGGATGGGCGCGACGGGCCGCGTGAACACCCTGGTGGAGGACTATCTGCGTGACAACGACCTGGATCCGGAGACGACGCTGGTCTATGCCTGCGGCCACCCGGGCATGATTGAGGACGTTAAGCAGCGGATGGTCCACATCGGATACCTCGTCAAGGAAGAACGCTTCTGGAAGGACTGAATTCCGCCCGCCCGAACCCTACGAAGGCGAGGATGCACCACGACTCACTCGGCGCTTCTTGTAGGCTGACAAGCCCGGAATCCTAAGCCCGTTCAAATTCCTCTCTTGAAAGGCCCAAGTCTCTACGTATTGCGTGGACTGTTCCTGTGGCCAGATCGCGATTGCCGTGTCGCGGAACGGTGGTGTCGCGATTGTTGGCCGGGTTTATCCAGATCTCGTGTGAGCCGCCTGCTTGTCGATCAAATTCGCATCCCAATCGTCGGAGTTTTCGAGTAAGTTCCCGATAGGTCATACAGCTACAGATATTCTGCCCTGTCCGGCTTGGAGCCGGGCTATCGTCTCAGGCAGGGGCTTTCCGCGATCCTTGTATGAGAGGATGAACTGTTCGGCGACCGCGCTCAGTTCGGCGAGGGTCTCCTTGGCAGTCTCCGCCCACGCGCGGCATCCGGGAAGTTCCGGAATCTCGGCCATGTAAAGCCCGCCCTGCTCATCAGAGGGCTCATGCAGGATGTAATCCAACTGATACAGTTCCACGCCTTTACCCTTACTTTCTGTGGACACCATTCTACCGCTCAGTGCTCGTTATTGCGCCTCCCCCAGCAGCATCTCCAGCAGCAGGCGCGCGCCTCTCTTGTCCAGCGACTCATTGTTGTTGCCGCATTTGGGCGACTGGACGCATGACGGACAGCCGTCGTCCCCGCACGGGCATTCCGCCAGCATGGCGCGCGTCGCCTCCCAGAGTTCCCGAGTGATGTCGTAGCCGCGCTCAGCGATGCCCACCCCGCCGCGTATGCCGTCGTAGATGAAAATCGTTGCCTTTTGCGTGTCCTGGTGCTGGGGCGTGGAGATGCCGCCGATGTCCGCGCGGTCGCACAGGGCGAACAGCGGCAGCAGGCTGATTGCGGCGTGCTCCAGGGCGTGGAGCGCGCCGGGGACGCTCACGCCGCGTTTCGCGAGCGCCTCCACCGTCTTGGCGGGCACGGTCCACCACAGCGCGGCGGTCTCAAAGCTGCGCGAGGGCAGATCCAGCGCGGAGCGGTCCGCCTCCTCATTGGAATAGTGATGACGCCGCGACATCGCGTAGACCGTCCGCGTCACGTCGACCGTGCCGAGCGACACCTGCGTGTTCCCCTCCTGCCGGGCGCGCTGCGTCTCCGTTATGCTCAGATCAACGTGCGTCAGTGATTGCGTGTAGTAGCTCAGGCGGGCGGGCTCAAGGTTGACGGTGCGCGTCCGGAGGTTCAACTCCGAGACGATGAACTCCTCGCCGCGGTGGAGGTAGATGGCGCCCTCGTGCGCATCGACAAAGGCGTGGTCCTCGTCAATCGTCTCCAGCACCCGCCCCGTGCTCTGCTCAACCAGCATGTACCGCTCCCCGGATGTCGCCCTCAGGTTGACGTCGCTCGCGGGGTGCGTTCCCGCCCGGGGATGAACGTGCCACTGCGCGGCGTCGCCCCTGTCCCGCGCGCTGAGGAGGCCCGCGGTCAGCAGTCGGCCGATGGCGGCCTCCGCCGCGTCCGGCCCGCCGAAGAGAGCGGCGTCGTCCGGAATCGAGCCGAGCGGGGCCTCGTGCGCCGCGCACACAAGGTGCGGGTCAAGGATGTGCGGGTTTGTGGGTGAGATGCGGGCGTGCTCCATGCCGCGGCGGAAGAGGATATCCGGGTGGCGCGCCAGATACTGCTCAAGCGGGTTGTCAGACATGACCATGATGGACAGGGCGCGCTCCCCGCGCCGCCCGGCCCGGCCCGCCTGCTGAAACGTCGCGGCCAGTGAGCCCGGATAGCCGTTCAGCAGCGTCACGTCCAGGGCGCCGATGTCGATGCCCAGCTCCAGCGCGTTTGTCGTCACGACGCCCGTCAACTCGCCGCCGGCGAGCTTGCCTTCGATCTCGCGCCGCTCCTCCGGCACGTAGCCGGCGCGGTAGGAGCTCACCCGCCCCGATCCCGTCCCCGTGTGCTGCGCCAGCCGCTCCTCCGCGTACCGATACATCAGCTCCGCCGTGTGCCGCGTGCGGACGAACGCAAGCGTGCGCCGTCCCTCCGCGACGAAAAACGAGAAGAGGTTTGCGCCCTCATTGAGGGTGCTGCGCCTCCGCTCCTGCGTTTTCCCCGGCGTCGTGATGATGGGCGGATTCCACAGGACGAACTCGCGCCCGCTGTGCGGCGCGCCGTCCTCTGTGACGGCCTCCACCGCAAGCCCCGTCAACTGCTCCGCGTGCTCGCGGGGATTGCCCAGCGTGGCGGAGGTGACGATGAACTGCGGCCGCGCGCCGTAGCGACGGCACAGCCTGCGGAGACGGCGAAGCAGCAGCGCGACATGGGAGCCGAACACGCCGCGGTACATGTGCGCCTCATCTATGATGACAAATCGCAGGTTGCGCAAAAGGCGCGACCACAGATTGTGATTGGGCAGGATGCCGATATGCAGCATCTCCGGGTTGGTCAGGAGAAGCCGCGCCGACCGCCGAATGCCGGCGCGCTCATGCTGCGGCGTGTCGCCGTCATAGGTTGCAGCCGGCGGCTGTTTGGGGAGGGGGGCGGTCAACTGCCGCAGCGCGCGCAGCTGGTCCTGCGCCAAAGCCTTGGCCGGAAACAGATACAGCGCCGTTGCGCCCCGCGCCGACGGATCCAGGCAGGCGTTCAGGACGGGGACGTTGTAGCACAGGCTCTTGCCGGAGGCGGCGCCGGTGGCCACCACCACGTTGCGGCCCTGATGCAGCGCGTCAATGGCCTGCGCCTGATGCGAGTAGAAACGGTCGATGCCCCGCAGCTCCAGCGCGTTCCGCAGCAGCGGATGGAGCGGCGCTCTCACGCGGCCATAGGCCGCGGAGCTGTGGGGCATGGACTCCACATGCGCGATCTGCCTCTGATAGCCGTCGCCTGACCGCAGCTGATTGAGAAAGGCCTGCGTATCCAGCGTTCTGTCTCCCTCCCGCGCTATCCTGCCGCCTCACTGTCCGCCATTTCCATGCCGCCCTCGGCGTTCCGGCGCCGCGGTCATTCCCGCGAAAGCATGCCCGCCTCCCGACACCCCAACGCCCCTGTATTGTGACACACCCGTTCGGGAGAGAGCGCGACGTGCTGAGGGTTTGACAACCACCCCAACCGCGCTACCGGCAGATGCCTCCGGATGTGTCTGCCCGCCGCCCGTGCGTTTCCCGTGTTGACAGCCGCCCCTGCCGCTGCCAGAATGACCGTGCCACAGGAGCGACGGCTTATCTGCCGCCTGCACCAGATTCGTCGGAGACGTGGGGTTCCCCATGTCTCCTCGCGGACTGGCGCAGTCCGTTCGCTCCTGTGGCAAGTAGCCTACGTCTGCACGCCGCGAGGGGGCACCTGGATGAAACGGTTTTCCGCCCTGCTTCTTGTCTTCGCCAGTACGGCGGTCCTTCTCGTTTTGGGCTGTGAAACGGCCAACCAGGAGCCGGCTCCGCCTGAGACTTCCCCGCCAACGGTAACGCCTCATCCCAAGGCAATTCTGGTGCCCAGCGGAACCGACATAGGGAACTGGGTAGTGTTCCGTTCAGAGACAGAGGGAGGTGAGCTCGTCGGAGTAGGTTCTCAAGGCATTATAAACAACCAAATCTAAAGGAATGGGAACTAAGATGAACGATAACGAACGCAGAATTAGAGAGCTTGAGCGAGAACTCCAGTACATGAGGATGCGGGAGTACGACCGCGGTGGCGACTTCGACATCGGCAAAGTGCTGCTCTGGGGACTCGCTATCGCGGGATCTGTGCTGCTTGTGATGATGGTCGTGGGGCTGTGCACCATCTCACAGGGCACCACAGTCACTTTCTGAGGGCGCAGCCAGTTGGCAATCAAACATCTGAACGCCGCGAGGGGGGCACTATGAAACACTATCAACCGACGTTCGTCCTGTTGTTCGCGCTTCTTCTTGGGTTCATTGCGACCGCTTGTTCCGGAAATTCTGTCTCCGAACAAACTGCCGAACCTCCAATCAGAATTTCTGCCATAGAATTGTATGCCCAACGCGAGGCGAATTCGGAGCGTTATGACGCATTGTTTAAAGGCAAGACCGTTCACATAAGTGGAGTCATCTGTGAGATAGAGAGCGGTGAGATAAGGCTCTATGCTGATGAAGACAGCCAGTCGTTTGGCGTCTGCTTCTTTGACGTGAGACTGGATGACCTCCCCACCGATGTATTGGCCGCGCCGTCTGTGGGTGACCCTTTCCAGGCAATTTGTGAAGTTGATGAATACATCTTGGGATCGATTTTCCTCAAGGACTGCAGCGTTCCCAGTGAATGAGTCGTGTTGTCGCACCACTTCCACACGTCCCGTGTGTGTTCAGACGTGGAGTTCGACAATCCATTCCGTGCTGGACGCTATGCGGATTCACGACTTCTTTACGAGCACGGAGAACTGATACATCGCTATGGCAGGCGTATGTACACACTGGATGGCCAGTTACATAAATTACAGATATGATGCTACGACAAAGAGGAGGATAGTATGCGGAAAGCTGTTTTTGTACTGCTTTCAATCATCACCGCAGTTACAGCGTTCGCCGGTGTGGGAGTTTTTGTTTACTGGCTGTATGCAGTGTTCACGTGGCAAGTAGAGCATATGATTACAGCTGGAATTGTTTCCATACCACTGTTTATCCTGGGCAGAGCACTCAAGCCGGTGTACAATTCGCTCAAGGAAAGGAGAGATGCCCAAAAGGCAAAAGGTGAGGGTCAATCGGGATGACAAATAACGGCGGCACTTGGATGAAACGGTTTCCAACCCTGCTTCGTATCGTCGTCAGTATAGCGGCCATTCTCGTTCTGGGCTGTGAGACGGCCAGCCAGGAGCCGGCTCCACCTGCGACTTGCGCGCCGACAGTAACACCGGAGCAAACGCCAACATCTATGCCCGAGGCGACCGCTACACCTCCACTGACCGCGACTGTCACTCACACCCCAACGATTACACCCACGCCGACGCTCACCCCAACAATTACTCCCACACCAACAGCGACCCCAACGGTCACGCCAACCCCAACGATTACGCCCACGCCCACGCCTGTGCCGATCACATCCGCCAGACAATTGGTCGATAGATACGAAGGCAGCATTGGACGCATAACCGCCAAGAAAGGCTTTCTGAGCGTAGAGGAGGTCAATGCTACAGGTTTCGTTATTCAGGTGGACAGAAACAGAGGGGTTGTAGTGACCAGCCATCATGTGGTTGAAGATGCAAATGATATGGAAATCGTATTGGGCGGCCGACGGTACAACTTGGACCTGCTAGGATCACATGAATATGAGGACGTGGCAGCATTGTCAATTTGCTGTGGGTCGTTCGTGGCGTTGCCGGTGTCCAGCGTGCCCGTAACGCCGGGCACAAAGATTGTGGCAGTTGGGTACCCTTCAGGTGCACGTGCGATGGAGATCATTCACTCCCAAGGGCAGGTGCTGCGGCTCACTCAACGGTACGGGTCTGGCAGCCCTGTGATCGAGCACACTGCCGAACTGCATCCCGGGAGTTCTGGCAGCCCCCTGTTACGGCGGACGGATATGTGATAGGCATCAACAGCGGTGGCAACGTCAGGGACGCGACCCAATTTGTGGCTACCAGGTACGCATCCGTCAGGAATCTTATAGCGCGATGGACCGGGCAAGTGGTCAGCGAGGAGGAGGTTACCCAGACGCAGCACAGCATGTGGGTGATTGTGACGGACGACGAAGTGTATGTTGATACAGAGTTCGATTACACTGACAAGTACGGCATGGTCGTCTTCGTTGATAGTGAGGAGTACTGCAATGCTCATCGCATCTACTCCGATGAAGGCCGCTTTCCTCTGAGTTGCGAGTCGCCGGAGGAGTTCCATTCGAACGTCGAAAGGATTTCCGTGCAGACGCGCGGTGGGCAGGACTTACGCTGCCGTAAGGATGAGGAGCAATCCAACAGCCAGGAAACTGTCTTTGCCTGCACTTGGAGGTAGTATTTGGGGCTGATGTCAACCAGACAAGAGACTACGGGCGCAACACCTAAGGCGTGGTGGACTGAGGCAAGGTGGAAGTGACGGTCAGGTGGAAAGGCGGATAGCGAGGGGCGCGGAGGTCTGAGGGTTCTAGCCGGGCACCCTCGCAGAGATGGCTTCCCGCAAACCCTGGAGTAGTCCATCCAGATGGGCCATGCGCTCCCTCAGGTGCCCGACCTCCAACCGGAGCTCCCCCACCTCATCCCGGACGCCTTGAATCTGCGCCTCCAGTCCGGTAAAGCGCTCATCCCAATGAGCTTCCAAGTCGGTGAACCGCTCATCCCATCGAGCCTCCAGTCCGGTAAAGCGCTCATCCCACCGGGCTTCCAGGGCGTTGATCTTCTCGGTCAAGCGGGCTTCGAGGCTGACGATTTCTGCGTGCAGCTGGGTTTCTAGGGCGGTAAACCGTTCATCCCATCGGGTCTCCAGTCCGGTAAACCGCTCGTCCCAACGGATTTCCAGAGCGCTGATCTTCTCGGTCAAGCGGGCTTCGAGGCTGACGAGTTGTGCGTTCTGCCGGGTCTCCAAGGCAGTGGACCGTTCATCCGATCGGGTCTCCAGAGTGGTAGATCTCTCATCCGATCGGGTTTCCGAGCTCGTCAGCCGCTCATCCCAGCGGGTTTCCAGGCGAATAAACCGCTCGTTAAGCCGGGCTTCCAACCTGACCATGTCAGCCCGCAGCCAGGCGAACAGGCCCGAAACAAGCACCGCCAACGCAACTCCGGCCGTGATGACAGCAATGATCTCAGGACTCATGACCACTCTTTCTCCACGGCCATTATCACACAATCATCGTGCCCTGCCTGCAAGACATCCGATTTATGTGTCAGGCGCGCGGAACGGGTTAGCTGGTGCGCTGTTTGGCAACAGCGGCGGTCGGTGTTTGGCCGGGCTGTTGCTGGCGAGGCGGCGGAGCGGTGGCGGCGCCTGGTTCATCGAGAACGGGGATGTTCTCATATTCGGGGAGCGCCACCCCCATTTTGTCCATCGCCACATCCAGGTCATATCGATTTTGGAGTCCCATCCAAAGGCGAGCCGACGTGCCGAAGAACTGTGACAGCTTGATGGCCGTCTCCGCCGTGATGGCGCGCTTGCCCTGAACGATGGCGTTGATCCGCCGCGGATCAACGCCAATCGACTTCGCAAGGCGGTACTGTGAGATGCCCATCGGCACGAGAAAATCCTCCTTCAGAATCTCGCCCGGGTGCACAGGGGGCAACTTCTCGCCACCTTCCATCTTCTCCCACATGAACCCACCTCTCCTCTCTTAGTGATAATCGACAATTTCTACCTGTTCGGCGTTCCCGGCATTCCAAACGAAGCAAATCCTCCAGCGGTCATTAATGCGGATGCTGTGCTGGCCCCGCCGGTTTCCGGACAAGGCCTCCAGCCGATTCCCTCGCGTGGCGGCCAGCTCTCCAAGGCTTGTAGCTTCGTCCAAAGAAATCAGCCTCCTTAGCGCTTGCTGCTGTACTTCCGGAGCGATATTACGGACAGATTGACGCCTAAAAATTGCCTCAGCGCCTCTGTCACGAAAACTCCTTATCACCCATCATCCATAGCACGCCGCGCTATTAGTGTCAAGCGCCATGCCCCTGCTCCCGGTCCGCTATCCTCGGCCGTGAGGGGTGCTCAAAGGTTGCCCCCCGCCCGATGGCGGCGACAACGCGCGCGGCACCGCCCCTGCTCATGTGGTAGCCCCCGCTCCGCTCTTGTCCGCTATCATCAACCATGGGAGATGCTCAGCGATTGCCCTGACCGGAGGTCGGTTAAAAATTCTCGATAGGCGGCAGATTCGGGAGGCGTTGGATGAGGTGAGCGCCGCGCTTGCCCGGCGCGGCGATGTCGAGTCGCTCGCCGTCCTCGATCAGATCGTGTCGCTGGATAGCGAGTGGCGCGCCGCGCAGGTCATCGGCTCGGACCTGCGCGCGCAGTTGAACGCGCAGTCGAAGACCTTTGGCGCGCTGCGCGGCCGCGCAGCGCGCGGCGACCTGACGCCGCAGGATGTTCTCGACGCGCCAGGTATCGCGCAGTTGCTGCTGGAGGGCGGCACGCCCGCCGTCGACGCCGACAGCCCGGATGTTGACACGCTCATCGCGGCGCTGCAGGCCGCGCTGCGCGGCCTCTCAGAGCAGGTGGACGCCGCGGCGCAGCAGACCGCCGCCGTCGATGCGCAGATCACGCAGCGCCTGGCTGATCTGCCCAACCTCCCCGATTCGTCCGTGCCGGACGGCGCGTCTGAGGAGGATAACGTCGTCACGCGGGAGTGGGGCGAGAGGCGGCAGTTCGACTTTCAGCCACAGGCGCATTGGGACCTGGGGCCGGCGCTCGGCATCATCGACTTTGAGCGGGGCGCGCGGATCGCCGGGTCACGATTCTATGTGCTGACCGGCGCGGGCGCGCGGCTGCAGCGCGCGCTGATCCAGTGGATGCTGGACGTCCATACCCAGGAGCACGGCTATCGTGAGGTCTACCCGCCGTTCGTCACCAATGAGGCCACGCTCTTTGCAAGCGGCCAGCTGCCCAAGTTCAGGGACAACGTCTATCGGGACGCGGAGGACGATGTCTGGCTGGCGCCGACGGCAGAGGTGCCGCTGACCAGCATGCACCGCGGCGAGATCCTGGAGCCGGGGACGCTGCCGATCAAATACGTCGCCTATACGCCGTCGTTCCGCCGGGAGAAGATGTCCGCCGGACGCGATATCCGCGGCATCAAACGCGGCCATCAGTTTGACAAGGTGGAGATCTACAAGTTCACGGAGCCGGAGCGGTCTCTCCAGGAGTTGGAGTCCCTGTTGAGCGACGCGGAGTCCATCCTGGGCCGCCTTGAACTGCCGTATCGCATCGTCGAGCTGTGCGCGGGCGACCTGGGGCAGGCCGCCGCCAAGACCTATGACATCGAGGTCTGGGCGCCCGGCTGCGGGGAGTGGCTCGAAGTCTCCAGCTGCTCAACGACGACCGATTATCAGGCGCGCAGGGCCAACATCCGCTATCGACCGGAGCCCGGGGCGCGTCCGCGGTATGTGCACACGCTCAACGGCTCCGGCCTCGCGCTGCCCCGCGTCATGATCGCGGTCATGGAGACGTATCAGCGGGCGGACGGCAGCATCGTCATGCCGGAGGTCCTGCGGCCCTACACCGGCTCCGTGGAGATCACGCGCCAGTGAGCCGGCTGCCTAAGAGAGCCTAAACATGCGCTCTGGGCAGGGGCACGAGCCTTTCATTGGGTGAGTCGACCATCAGCCGCAATGAGCGCACGCTGTGAGCGCCGAACAACGGATCGGCCCCATCGGGGCCAAAGATGACAAGGATTTCCCCAACGCGCCCGTCGATCCTCGCTTCCGCTCTGCCAATAGCCCGAGTATCAGTTCGGCCATCCGCGTATTCAATCTCCTGTGAACCGATGGGGCTGACACCTATCTCCCGCAGGGTGGATTCAGGCATCATCGAGTACGCGGCGCCGGTGTCCACCAGGACCTCGATGTCCTGAGCATTCTCGCCCTCCCGCGTGGCGATTCGTACACGTGTCTTGAAAGCTCCCATGCCGCCATTGTACATGCCGCTGCAGTGGCCGCCGTCATCCTCCCGCCCCGCAGGTAGTACCGTTCGGCCGCGTGGGTGATTGCTGGACTTCCTCTGCCGCGTATCAATAGGTGATGAGCCCTTGCAGTCAATGGTGTACACCCTGCGGTATATATGGCCGATGCTTAAGAAGCTCACAGGTACTCCACAATCCCCTACCATCTTTCTCGGCATCTGCTCCTAGTTGAGCGAACAACTGACGAAACCTCTCATCTCGAGAGAAACTGGATGTGCGGGCATGCCCTTCTCTTACAAGTTGGGCGTTTACAAACACTCCATCCGCGAAGACATAACGCAATAGTCTTCCATATGCGTCCCGCTCCTCAGGCCCGCTCAAAAGGTCGACGCGCTTTCCCCCAACCAACGAGCGATTCTGATCTGTTGCTGCCTTTGCTCCACATTCTGGTCGGGGGAACAATTCGGGGGTGTCCAGACCTATGTAACGGACGCGTTCACCCGAATCCAACTCGATCGTATCCCCGTCAATGACGCGTACTACCGTCGCGGATGTGAACTCATCAGACCCCGCTGGTCTCTGTATGGCCAAGCCAATTGTTAGGAGAAGCCACACAAAGACTCCGGCAGCGAAACCGAGCAAAAAGCCCGGCGCGTTTGGCCTCCTAACGAATGACTGATATGTCGTTCGCACTTCTCGCCTCAATTTGAGGGACACCCCTATACGATTCGATTAGGCCCTCGGCGCATATATACTCCCCTCTGTAAGCAATCTCCGGAGGTTCAGGGAAGTTCTTCATCAGGTGCCCCCCTGCGGCATCG
>JAAXGS010000060.1 GCA_012271225.1 Dehalococcoidia bacterium
CCCCGCCCGCTGAGATCCACGGCCACTGTGATGAGCGCGTCATCCAACGGGACCATCGCGTGCGCCATCCGGCGAATCCCCGTGCGGTCGCCAAGCGCCTCCGCAAGCGCGCGCCCGATGACGATGCCGACGTCCTCCGCCGTGTGATGCCCGTCCGGGTCCTGTTTCCCCTGCGCGCGAACGGTCAGATCAAAACCGCTGTGCCGGCCAAGCTGATCGATCAGGTGATCCAGCATCAACGACCCCGTGCTGACATCGTATCGAGCTGCGCCGTCGAGATTCAGCGACACCTCAACCGCGGTTTCGCCGGTCTCCCGCCGCACGTCCGCCCGTCGCGGCGCTGCGCCGCCGCCCTCGTGGGTCATCTCGGCGCCTCCAACTCCTCCCGCAGAGCGACAAGAACCCGATCATGGTCCTCCGGACGTCCAACGCTGATGCGGAGGCAGTCTCGCAGCTCAGGCGTGTCAAAGTGACGCAGCGCGATGCCGCGGCGGAGGAGCGCGGTGTGCACGGCCCCCGCGTCACAGTTCAGGAAACGAACAAGCAGGAAGTTGGCGTCTGACGGATAGACGTGGACGCCCGGCAGCGTTCGCAACTCATCCGCAAGCGCCCCCCTGTCATGAATGATGGTCCTGACAGCCGCGTGGGCGGCGTCCGGATCATCCAGCGCCGCAACCGCCGCAACCTGCGCCAGTGTGGCGACGTTGTAGGGCGGTTTGACCGTCATCAGAACGGCCGCAAGGTCCGGGGGGAACACCCCGTAGCCGACGCGCAGACCGGCCAGACCGGCCCATTTGCTGAAGGTGCGGAGGACGATCAGGTTGGGATACTCATCGACCAGGGGCATCAGGGACGCGCCGGCAAACTCGGCGTACGCCTCATCCATGACCGTCAGCGCTCCGGTCTCAAGGACAGCGCGCGCCTCGGACTCGGACACACTGTTGCCCGTGGGATTATTCGGCGAGCATAGGAAGACGATTGCGCTGCCGCGCGCAGCGTCAACAACGCGGCCAACATCAAGGGAAAAGTCGTCCGGATTCCGGGGGGTGCCGATGAAACGCGCCCCCGCCATGCCGGCCTCGAATGCGTACATCCCGAACGTGGGAACTGCCGTGACGACCGTATCCTCCGGGCCGACAAAGAGCCGAATCAGGAGGCTGATCAACTCATCGCTGCCGGACCCGGCAACGATGCGCTCCGGCGCGCAGCCAACATGACGGGCAAGGCAGGCCCGGAGTTGCACATGATCGGCGTCCGGATAGATGGACGCGGCATCAAACGACGCGATCGCCTCGCGGGCCTTCGGCGGAGGGCCGTACGGATTCTCGTTCGCGTTCAGGCGGATGATCTCCGCGCTGTCCACACCGCTCTCCTCCGCCAACCACTCCGGCGGCGCAACGGGTTCATACGGCTTCATGCGCCGATACCGCGGTAGAAGGCGGTCCACAAGCGGAACGGAGAGCCCGGTTCGTTGAGTCGACATCGTGAACCTATTATCGCACGCAGTCCGCCGACTCACTCCGGGCAGACTCGCCGAGGCTATTCGTCAACGGGCGTCAGGCTGATGCTGGCGGCCTCCAACACATTCGGCTCCGGACCCGGCAGCGCGGCCACGCTGACTGAATCGCCGACGGCGAGGTCGCTCACGTCACCGTCGCGCGTGATCGTGATGCGAGTGCCGCCAATGGTGGAAATTCGCTGCGGGCCGGTCGGTGTCACCAGGACAATCGTGTTTCCGTCAATCGATTCGATTGTCCCGGCAATGCGTGTGGAGCCTTCCGGATCGGCGCCGGCGGTGCCGGGCGCGAATCCCTGCCTGCCCTGCCGGAAGATCTGCTGCCCGCCGTCCGGAAACTGCCGCGCCTGAAACTGGGCGGCGCGTTCCCGAATCTGCGCAATCTGCTCCTCAGACACGCCCTGCTCTCGTAGCTGCTGCAATGCTTCGGGCGGAATATTCCCGCTCCCGGCAAGAGAAGTGGAGGGTTCGGCGGCGCTCGTCCCAGTCCCGCCCTCGGCGGAGATCGCCAGTGAGGGAACCTCCGCGGCGTTTCCGCCCTGACCGCCTCCCACCTGAATGCCCATGGCAAAGGCGCCGCCGATACCCAGCCCAAAGAGCAGGGCGATCGCCACGATGATCAGAACGAGGCGAGACCCGCCGCGCGCCGAGTCAGGGTTCTCCGGTGACGCTTGTGTCATGACTCCTCCTGCGCTGGTTCTTTACTCATAGCGGAGCGCTTCTATCGGGTGGAGCGCCGCGGCGCGCATGGCCGGATAGATGCCGAAAATCAGCCCGATCATCATCGAGACGCCCAGGGCAAGCAGGGTGATGTCCGCGCTCACAACTGCTCCGATATTCTGGGTTGCCAGCAGCGTGACGTCCATGACCCGGGCGATAAGCATGCCCAGCAGAACGCCGATGACGCCCCCGCCGAGGCTCAGCAACGTGGCCTCGCCAAGGAACTGCAGAAGGATATCGCCCCTCCGGGCTCCCACCGCCTTGCGGATGCCAATTTCACGCGTCCGTTCCGTCACGGACACAAGCATGATGTTCATGATGCC
>JAAXGS010000061.1 GCA_012271225.1 Dehalococcoidia bacterium
GATACCCTCGAGTACCTCGCGCGGGGCGGCCGCATCGGAAAGGCGCAGCGGCTGCTTGGCGGACTTCTCAGCCTCAGGCCGGTGCTTGAATTTCGCGACGGGGAGGTGCATCCCCTGCAGCGCGTCCGCTCCCGCGCCAAGGCGCATGAGGTGCTTGAGGCTCATGCGCATGGCCACGGCACGCCGGAACGCCTTGTCTACGCCACAACAACGGACCATCAGCGCGCGGGGGAGATGGCTGAGCGCTCCCGCTCGCGCCTGAACGTTGATGAGGTTCCCCTGTACACCATCGGCACGGCGGTCGGCACATACGTCGGCCCCGGCTGCATCGGCGTTGCCCTCGTCGCGCCGCCCGGGTCGGGATAGGCAGCGGCCATGACGCAGGGCCGCTTGCCGGCCGCACCCCGGCAGCCTCCGGGAGACGCCCCTCAGCCGGGACGCGCCCAATCCGATGATCGCCGCGCGCGCGAGGAGGTGGAGCGGTTACGGGGCGCCCTGCGTCTGGAGCAGCAGAAGAACTACGAGGACGGCGCAGTCAGCGGCGGCCTTGACGCCTTTCTTGAGCGGCTGTCCAAGAACCCCGGAACCAAACGCATGCTGGACGCCGCCGGGGTCAGACGGACGACGTATGCGGAACTGGACAGGGATGGCCGCGCGGCATGGATCGCAAACACTCTTGAGCGTCTGCGGCTGACCGCCAGGGATACACCCGCCGCGCCGCCCAACGAACGCGCCGCGCCATCGCACGGAACGCCGCCCTCCAGCCAACAACCGCTTCCCCGCGCTCCGCGTCAGCAGGGGATGGGCGCTCCGCCGCCCGTGCCGCCAACTCCTCCCACTCCGCCCGTGCCGCCAACCCCACCGCCGTCCATGGAGGTTCCGCCTGATCCGTCATGGGGCCGTGAGAGTCGACAGAGCGCGGATACGCCCGCGCCGTCCTCCGCGAGCGCGCAGACCGGCGCGAGGGGGCGGCAAACACCCGGGCGGCGCGCCGCGGCGAGGCAGAAGTCCGCCGGCGCACCCTTCACCTCGCTGGATGCGCCGCTCGACGCTCCGGCGGGCATGCGCGCCGGCCTGAACAGGCTGGGCATCGTCACATACCGTGACGCCCTCTGGGCCTTTCCGCGGCGCTATGTGGAGATCAAGACGATTGCGAGCCTGCGGCCGGACGAAAGACAGGGGGAGCAGGCGGCGATTCTCGTGCGAGTTGAAAAACTGAGCGGCGGGAACTATCCCACCGGGCGTCGGGTGCTGCGCGTGGAGGCGACCGTCAGCGATGGGACGAGATCCGTGCGGGCCGTCTGGTTCGGGAATCAATGGATCGCTCGGAGGCTCCGCAGGGGAATGCGGATGCTCCTGTTTGGCCGATTCGGCGAGTTTCGCGGCTCGACGCAGTTCACGGTTGACACCTATGAGGAGCTGAGAGCGGGCGAGGGCATGGAGATCGGCGAGTTAATGCCGATCTACCCGCTGACCAAGGGCGTCACGCAGAGCAGGATACGGGGGCTGATCCGCTCCGCGGCGGATCGGGCGCTTCCGTTGGTCCGGGAGCATTTGCCGGACCAGGTGATCCGCGCGGCCCGGCTCCACGGCCTTCAGGATTCCCTGCGAGCCATCCATCGGCCCGGGGCGTTTCCGGACGATGATGATCCGGCGCGGAGGCGTCTGGCATTCGATGAGCTCTTTCTGCTGCAGCTGGGCCTGTTGGAGCGCAGGCGGCATCAACAGAGGGAGCTGGGCGCGCCCATTCCACGCAGCGACGCGGCGGAGAGGGTGGTCGATTCCCTGCCCTTCACGCTCACGGACGACCAGAAACGCGCCGTCGATGAAATCCTGGACGATATGGGCCGCAGCGCCCCGATGATGCGGCTCCTGCAGGGTGACGTTGGCAGTGGAAAGACGGTTGTGGCGGTCCTGGCCCTCGTCACGGCGGCGGCAAAAGGATTTCAGGGCGCGCTGATGGCCTCGACGGAGGTGCTGGCGGAACAGCATTTCCGAACGCTGACAGCCATCTTCAGCCACGGCAACCGTGACGCGAATGACGGCGGGTTGTACGGCGAATATGACGGAGTATACCGCGCGTTCAGCGGCATCCTGCCGGACAGGCCCCTGCGCATCGCCCTTTTGACGGGGAGCATATCGGCGGGCAAAAAGTCCAGGCAGCATGAGCGCGTCTCCCGAGGTGATGTCGACATCGCCATCGGCACCCACGCCCTCATTCAGGAGAGCGTCGCCTTTCACAACCTCGGGCTGGCGGTGGTCGATGAGCAGCACCGCTTTGGGGTTGAGCAGCGCGCGTCCCTCCGCAACAAGGCGCACGCGCCCCACCTGCTGGTGATGACGGCGACTCCCATCCCACGCACCATGGCGCTGGCCGTCTACGGCGATCTGGACGTATCGACAATCAGGGAGATGCCGCCCGGCCGCCCGCGGATCCGCACAGCAGTTCGATCTCCCGATCAGCGGAAGTTCGCCTATGATTTCATTCGAAGTGAGGCCAAAAAAGGCAAGCAGTCCTTCATCATCTGCCCGCTTGTTGAGGAATCGGAGGCGGTGGCCGCGAAGGCCGCCGTGACGGAGCATGAGCGCCTGTCCCGCCAGGTGTTCCCCAATCTGCGAGTCGGCCTGCTCCACGGGCGCATGCGCCCCGCCGAAAAGGACCGCGTGATGGAGGAGTTTCGGGGGGGCGAGATTGATGTGCTGGTCTCCACCGCCGTCGTTGAGGTGGGCATCGATGTGCCCAACGCGACGGTGATGCTGATCGACGGAGCGGAGCGGTTCGGCCTCGCGCAGCTGCACCAGTACCGCGGGCGGATTGGACGGGGAACCGGCGGCGACACCAACTACTGCATCCTCGTCTCAGAGTCCGAGACGGACGAGGTGAACAACCGCCTGAACATCATGGAATCCGTGAGCGACGGCTTTCAGCTTGCCGAGGAGGATTTGAAGATACGCGGGCCGGGTGAGCTTCTCGGCACGCGGCAGAGCGGGGTGCCTGACCTGCGGGTCGCCACGTTTACCGATCTTGAGTTGATTGAGGAGGCGCGCCGCCAGGCCCTCGCCATCGCGCGGGGCGATCCGGAGTTGCGGGAGGACACGCATGCCGCGCTGCGTGAGGAGTTGCGGCGGTTCTGGGCCCGGGTCAGTGACGCGCCGGAGGGGGGCTAGCTTTGGTGCACGCCGCCCTGTCCCCGCTGCCCGGCCGCGCGCGGCGCTGTCCGGCCCGCCCCGCGTGATTCGGCTGCGCGGCGCGTGGCATACTGAAACCGGTGCGTATGATCAGGGACACTGTCATAGAAATGCTCTCGGACGCGCTGCGCCGCGCCCGGGAGGACGGCGCGTTACCCCCGCTGGAGTATCAGGACCCGGCGGTTGAGCGTCCGCAGAATCCGGAGCACGGGGACTATGCCTCCAGCCTGCCGCTGAAAATGGCGCGGGCGGCGCGCATGTCTCCCATGGCCATTGCGGACATCCTGCGTGAGCGGCTCCCAATGCGGGAGGAGATTGCCGCCGCGGCGGTTGCGCCGCCCGGATTCATCAACTTCACCCTGGATACGCGATGGATCATGCAGCAGGTGGGAACCGTCCTGTCGGAGGGGAACGACTTCGGCCGGGGGCGCAGCGGCGCGGGTGTCAGCGTTCAGGTGGAGTTTGTGAGCGTCAACCCCACCGGCCCCGTGCACGTGGGCCACGGGCGCGGCGCGGTGCAGGGCAGCGCCATCGCCAACGTGCTGGCGGCGTCCGGCTACAGCGTTCAGCGCGAGTATTACGTCAACGATGCCGGCAGCCAGATGGACGCCTTCTTTCAGTCTGTGCACGCGCGCTACCTGCAGGCGCTGGGGCGGGACGCGGCGTTCCCCTCTGAGGGCTATCACGGCGCTTATCTGGTTGAACTTGGCGCGCAGTTGGCCGGGGAGTACGGCGATCGCTTCGCGGGAGCGGCGGGAGAGGAGAGCGTCCGCGAGATTGGCGAGATTGGCATGGCCCGCATGCTGGACTCCATACGGGAGGACCTTGAGCGCATCGATGTCCGGTTCGACCGGTGGTTCAGTGAGCGCTCCCTGTTCACGGACGGGACGTATGAGCAGGCGTTGAGCCGCGTGGAGAGCAACGGATACACGGCGGAGCGCGAGGGCGCGGTGTGGTTCACCGGCACGGAGCTTGGGGATGAGCGGGACAGCGTTCTGGTGCGGCGAACGGGCGCGCCAACGTACTTCGCCTCTGACATTGCCTACCATTACGACAAGTTTCTGGGGCGGGGCTATGACCGCGTCATCAATGTGTGGGGGGCGGACCATCAGGGGCACTTTCCGCGCATGAAGGCCGTCGTGGCGGCGCTGGGCGTTGATCCGGAACGGCTGCAGTTCATTCTGGTGCAGTTGGTGACGCTGCGCCGAGGCGAGGAGATTGTGCGGGTCTCCAAGCGCACGGGTGACATCATCACGCTGTCCGAGGTGGTGAGCGAGGTGGGGCCGGACGCCTGCCGCTATTTCTTCCTCGCGCGCTCTGCGGATTCCCAGATGGATTTTGATCTTGATCTGGCCAGAAAAGAGGCCCCGGACAACCCGGTCTACTACATCCAGTACGCATTTGCGCGCATCGCATCCATCCTGCGCAATGCGCGCGACGGCGGCATCGATCCGGATGATACGACGGAGGACGTCGATTACGACGCCCTGACGGAGGAGGCGGAAATTCGGCTGATGCGGACGATGCTGCGCTTTCCGGAGGTTGTCGAATCCGCCGCCCGCAACCTGGAGCCGCACCATCTCCCGCACTATGCCTATGAACTCGCCACGGCCTTTCACGATTTCTACACGCGGCATCGCGTGCTGGGAGAGGCGCCCCGTGTGACCCGGGCGCGGCTGCGCCTGGCGCAGGCGGCCGGCGTTGTGCTTCGCAATGCGCTCACCCTTATGGGAATGAGCACGCCGGAGCAGATGTAGCCGCGCCTGTCCCCCCCGTATTCGGCCCAATGCGCCAACCCTTGCGTTGCAAGGCATTGACCCGCGTTGAGCGTGACAGCATTATTGTCTAGTGCTAATCTGCACGCAGGGGGAAGGAGTTGGATCATGACCAGACGCATTGTGTTGTTATTGCTTGCGGCCGTCGTGTCCACCGTGCTTGTTGCCGCCGCGGCGTGCTCGCCCGCGGCTGAGAACGGGAACGGCGCGTCAAACGGGACGTCCACGGGCGGAGGGGGCACGTCCGGGGGCGGCGGCGTGACCGAGGAGATGGGCACGCACTCCGTGAGCGGGGTGCCGATCGATCCCGATGCCCGATTCGGCGGCGTTCTGACAATCGCAACCACATCGGAAGGCCCAACGTTCAGCAACTGGGAGGAGGCGGCCGGGAGCGCCCCGCACTACAATCACCCCATCGCCAACATGCTCGTCTCCAAACAGGACTGGGGCACCAAGCAGAATTTCCTGGACGGGGACTACTGGAACGTCGTTCCGGACCTCGCGACGCAGTGGGAGCAGTCAGATGACGGCAGATCATGGACGTTCACGCTTCGGGACGGCATCGTCTTCTCTGACGGCGTCGACTTCACCTGCGCGGATGTCAAGTGGAGTTATGACACAATCCGCACGGGCGCCGGTCTGAACCGCAGCCCGCGCGCCGTGCACTTCAGCGCCGTCAGTGAGATCACCTG
>JAAXGS010000062.1 GCA_012271225.1 Dehalococcoidia bacterium
TGCGCCCGCGTCTCACGCGTGCGGGTCAGGGCGGACACGGCCGGGATGCCGCTGGCGGCGGATACCTCCCGCGCAAGCAGTTCAGCCTGATCGAATCCGCGCTCACGCAGGCGGGATTTGTGTCCCGGCACGTGCGCAATCACACTGACAGGAGGATTCCATGTCCGCAGGACATCGGACATCTCCGCCGCCAACAGCGGCGCCAGCGCGCGCAGGCCGGCGTACTTGTACTGACGGACGATTCTGTGAACATGTCCCTCATACGGCCAGACCGCCCTGGCCGCGCGCACCGCGGACAACTTGGGCAGCGCGTCGGCGTCCAGACGCGCGGGCAGCGTCCTGTGACAGGGCGCGCACAGAAGAACGTCCTCCCTGCCGCAGAGAACGCAGCGCGGCGGAAAGACCAGCCGCAGCGCGGTATCCGCAATCGCTTTCAGATTCATGTTCCTGTTTTGGTGGCGCGCAGCGCGGCCCGCGCGGACAACTGCCCTATTATTGACACTCCTGGGTGAGACTGGCAAAATTGATAGTGCTACGAAGGGGAGTAGTAGCGTTGGCCTGGCGGACAGCGAGCCGGGGATGGTGGAAGCCCGGTCGTGACGGCGCGTGAACTCGCCCCGGAGCATCCGGAGCCGGCTTCGCCCCATATGGCGGGCCGCGCTGCGGCGGGATGGCGTCCGTTAGAAACGCTGCTGAGAGACTCGGCCACGCGCCGGGTAAGGAGGGTGGTACCGCGGGATCGCGCAAGCTCCCGTCCCTTCATGGGACGGGATTTTTTGTTGGCGCTCCCCGATACGCCATCGCCTACGGACCTGTAGACGATGGCGACACAGGCGCTGCGGACAGACGCTAGAAGAGCGGAACCGGCACAGAGGGCACAGGACACAGACGCCGGCGGAGTGAGGAGAATCATGTCAGACAGGATGCTGGCAGGCGGGGAGTTGGTGTGCGAGGCGCTGCAGGCCGAGGGCGTTGACCTGGTTTTTGGCGTTCCCGGCGGCGCAATTCTCCCCTTCTATGACCATATCCTCAAGTATCCGTCCATCCATCATGTGCTGACTCGTCATGAGCAGGGGGCGGCGCATGCAGCAGACGGCTACGCCCGCGCAACGGGGCGCGTCGGCGTCTGTATCGCCACCTCCGGCCCCGGCGCCATCAACCTCGCCGTCGGCCTGGGAACCTCATTCATGGATTCCACGCCCATCGTCGCCATCACCGGGCAGGTGACGCGGCCCGCCATCGGCAAGGACGCCTTTCAGGAGACGGACGTCACCGGCGTCACGATTCCGGTCACCAAACACAACTATCTGGTCATGAACGCGTCCGACATTCCGCGTGTGATGAAGGAGGCGTTCCACATTGCGCGCTCCGCGCGGCCCGGCCCCGTCCTGGTCGACATCCCGCGGGACGTGCTCCAGGAGATCGGCGAGTACAGCGGGTATCCGCAGTCCGTGGACGATCTGCCCGGATTCAGGCCGATCACGCACCCGGACCCCGATCAGGTGCAGGGCGCGGCGGATTTGATCAATGCGGCGGAGCGGCCGGTGATTCTGGCCGGCCGCGGCGTCCTGCTGTCCGGGGCGGAGCCGGAGCTCAAGGACCTCGCGGAGCGGGCGCAGATCCCGGTCATCCCCACCCTGCTCGGCATCGGCTCGTTCCCGGGGAACCATTACCTGCACCTCAGCCTCATGGGCATGCATGGCTCCGCGTTCGCAAATTTCGTGGCGAATGAGGCCGATCTCCTGATCAATATCGGCTCGCGATTCGATGACCGGATCATCGGCCGGGTGGCGGACTTTGCCCCGCACGCGAAGATCGTCCATTTCAACATCGACCGCTCATCGATTCATCAGAACATCTTCGCCCACGCGCCGGTTGTGGGCGACGCCAAGAACTCCCTGCAGGCGCTGCTGCCGCTGATTCGGCAGACGACGCGGCCTCAATGGCTGTCCCGCGTGGATGATCTGCGCAGGGAGCACCCCCTTATCGTCAGGGACTTTGACGGCAAGCCGTCCACGCAGTACATCATCAAGCGCATCCATGAGTTGACGGACGGCAAGGCGTTCATCGTGACGGGCGTGGGGCAGCATCAGATGTGGGCCGCGCAGCATTATGTGACGGACAGGCCGAACAGCTTCATCACGTCCGGCGGGCTTGGGACGATGGGCTATGAGGTTCCGGCGGCGCTGGGCGCGCAGATGGGACGCCCAACGGAGCAGGTCTGGTCCATCTGCGGCGACGCCGGTTTCCAGATGACTCTGCAGGAGCTCGCCACAATTCGGGATGAGAAGGCCCCCGTCAAGTTCGCCATTATGAACAATCGGCATCATGGCATGGTGCGGCAGTGGCAGACCCTCTTCTACAACAAGCGCTACAGCCAGATCGATACCACAGGGCCGGACTTCGTCAAGCTCGCGGAGGCGTACGGCATGCCCGGCATCCGCGTCGATGACATCAAGGATGTGGACAGCGCCATCAAGCAGGCGCAGGACCATGACGGTCCGGTCATCGTCGAGTTCATGGTCGAGATAGACGAACTGGTCTACCCCATGATCCCGGCGGGGCAGTCCGTGAATGAGATGGTTGAGGATCCCTGGATGGATCAGCAGCCAACCGGAACGGCGCGGCGATGACCATGCGCCGCGTGATCTCCGCGCTGGTCCATGACCGCCCCGGCGTGCTCAACCGGGTGGCCAGCATGTTCCGCCGGCGCGGGTTCAATATCGCCAGCCTGACCGTTGGCCACTCGGAGAGGCCGGAGTTCTCCCGCATGACCATTGTCGTGGACAACGTGCCGGAGACGGCGCTGTATCAGGTGACGTCACAACTCTTCAATGTGGTGGACGTTGTGGAGGTCATGGACATCACCGACGATGACTACGTGGCGCGGGAGACGGCGCTCATCAAGGTTCGCGCCACGCGGGAAACGCGCGGCCAGATCGTCGAGATTCTCGATCTCTTTCGCGGCGCGGAGGTGATCAGCGTCTCCCCCTACTCCGTCATCATCGAGATCACGGGGCCAACGGAGCAGGTGGAAAGCCTGCTGGCGCTGCTTGAGCCGTACACGATACTGGAGCTGATGCGCACCGGGCTTGTCGCGCTCACCAAGGATGACACCGCACCGCAGGACGGCGCCTGGCGGGGGCCCACCCTCGTCGGCGCGCAATCGCACCGGAATTGATCCCACCAGAGCACGGAACGCAGGAAGGGCGGAATGGCAGACATCTTCTACGACCGGGACGCGAACCTGGATCACATCTCTGAGGACGTCATCGGCGTGATTGGCTACGGAAGCCAGGGGCACGCCCACGCGCTGAACCTGAAGGACAGCGGCGCGAATGTCATGGTGGGCCTGTACCGGGGCAGCGCGTCCTGGGAGAAGGCTGAGGCGGACGGGCTTGAGGTGGGCTCCGTTGAGGAGGTCGCTCAGCGCGCAAGCGTCATCATGATGCTCATTCCGGACACGCGCCAGAAGCAGGTCTACGATGAGTCCATTGCGCCGCATCTGAGCGCCGGCAAGACGCTGATGTTCGCGCACGGTTTCAATATCCACTTCAGTCAGATTGTCCCGCCGCCGGGCGTGGACGTGAGCATGATTGCGCCAAAGGCTCCGGGCCATCGTGTCCGGCAGCTCTTTCAGAAGGGCGTCGGCACCCCTGCCCTGATGGCCATCCATCAGGACGTGACGGAGGGCGCCCGCGCGCGGGCGCTCGCGTACGCCAAGGGCATTGGCGCGACCAAGGCCGGCGTCATTGAGACCACGTTCGCTGAGGAGACGATCACTGACCTCTTTGGCGAGCAGGCCGTCCTCTGCGGAGGCATCAGCAGCCTGGTCAAGGCCGGGTTTGAAACCCTTGTCAAAGCCGGCTATCAGCCGGAGATCGCCTACTTTGAGTGCCTGCATGAAATGAAGCTCATTGTGGACCTCATCTATCAGGGCGGCCTGGAGTACATGCGCTACTCCGTCAGCGATACGGCGGAATACGGCGACTACGTCTCCGGCCCGCGCCTGATTGATGACGGGGCGCGGGAACGGATGCAGGACATCCTGAAAGAGGTTCAGGACGGCACCTTCGCTCGCCAGTGGATTCTGGAGAATCAGGCGGGCCGCCCAAGCTTCAACGCCCTGAAGGCGCAGGACACAACACACCTGATTGAGGTTGTGGGACGTGATCTGCGCGCCATGATGCCGTGGCTGCAGGACACCGTCTAGGGTGAGAGCGCCGGTCGCTGCCATGCCACACATCGGGTCACGACCACAGGTCACCATTCCGCGCCGGGCCTCCGGCGCCGGATGCGGCGGCAGCCTCTACCTTATGCGCGCGCCCATGCTGCGGAAACGCAGAGGGTTGGGCGCGAACGCGGGTAAAGGCAATGCGGTCCATGAGACCGCCAACGACTGCTGAAGGGGCGCCATCCATGGAACAGCCGGAACGAATAACGATCTTTGACACGACGCTCAGGGACGGAGAACAGGCGGCGGGCGCCGGCCTCTCATGGGAAGAGAAGCTGGAGATCGCCCTCCAACTGGAGCGGCTCGGCGTCGATGTCATTGAGGCCGGTTTCCCCGCCTCCTCTCGGGGAAATCTGGAAACCGTGCGCCGCATCGCCACCGATGTGCGGGAGCCCATCATCGCGGGGCTCGCCCGCTGCGTGCCGGGAGACATCGATGCGGCATGGGAGGCCGTGCAGGTCGCCGCGCGCCCCCGCATCCACGTGTTCATCTCCAGTTCCGATATTCACCTCACTCATCAGTTGCGTAAGAGCCCTGAGGAGGTGATGGAACAGGCCATCACATCCGTCGAGCGCGCAAAGGGCTACTGCGACGATATCGAGTTCTCACCGATGGACGCGACGCGGACGGACTGGGACTTCATCTACCGCCTTGTGGCCGCGGCGATTGACGCGGGCGCGACTACGGTCAACATCCCGGACACGGTCGGCTACGCCATCCCGGATGAGTTTGGCCGTCTCATTGCCAGCGTCTTTGACCGCGTGCGGAACATTGGCAAGGCCACCGTCAGCGTGCACTGTCACAACGATCTTGGCCTCGCATCCGCGAACTCCATCGCTGCGATTCAGAACGGCGCGCGGCAGGTGGAGGTCTGCGTCAACGGCATCGGCGAGCGGGCGGGCAACGCATCCCTGGAAGAGGTCGTCATGGCCATTCACACCCGTGAGGACCTGCTTGGTTTCACAACGGGCGTCAATACCAGCCAGATCTACCGCGCAAGCCGGATGGTGAGTGACTACACCGGCTTTGCCATCCAGCCCAACAAGGCCATCGTCGGATTGAACGCCTTCCGGCATGAGTCCGGCATCCATCAGGACGCCATGCTCAAGGCGCCCATCACGTTTGAAATCATGCAGCCGCAGTCAGTCGGCGTGCCCGGCACGGCCCTCGTCCTGGGGCGGCAGAGCGGGAGCCACGCCCTGCAGGCCCGCCTGCACGAGTTGGGCTATGACGTCTCTCCTGATGATCTCAGCCGCGTGTACATCGCGTTCAAGGACCTGGCGGACAAGAAGGAGAGCGTGACGGACCGCGATCTGGAATCCCTGATGGGCGAGGATCGGCGGACGACGGGCGACGACAACTACACGCTGGACCACGTGCAGGCGTTGAGCGGCTCTCCCGCCGTTCCAACGGCCACGGTCAGGCTCATCGATCCGGAGAGGGCGGCCCGCACGGCAAGCGCAATCGGCACCGGCCCTGTTGACGCCGTCTATCAGGCCATCACGCAGATCGTGAATGTGCCGAATCACCTTGTCGAGTATCGGGTGGAGGCGGTGACGGAGGGACTGGATTCCATCGCGGACGTCACCATCAGGATCGAGCATGAGGGAACGAACTACATCGGCCGGGGGGCGGACACGGATATCGTCGTCGCGAGCGCCCGCGCCTACGTCGATTCTCTCAATCGGCTGCTCGCATCGAAACACCGCGCCACAAGCGTGATGGCGTAGCGCCAGATCAATCAGGCACGAGACTAGGGGTCGGGCGAGACTGTGAGTCGGCACAGGCGCTGCCAGGGGTTGTGAGACAGAGACAGGGTATTGGCAGAGGAGACCGGAATGCCCCCACGAACCATGTTTGAGAAGATCTGGGACACGCACATCGTCCATGAAGAGACGGGCGAGCCCACGCTGATCTACGTTGACCTGCACCTTGTCCATGAGGTCACCTCGCCGCAGGCGTATGAGGGCCTGCGGCTCAGCGGGCGAAAGGTGCGCCGGCCTGATCTGACCATCGCGACGGTTGACCACAACGTCCCGACAACGGATCGCGCGCAGCCCATCGAAGACCCGATTTCCCGGCAGCAGATCGAGACCCTGGAGCAGAACACGCGGGACTTCGGCATCACGTTCTATGACATGCATGATGAGAATCAGGGCATCGTGCACGTCATCGGCCCGCAGTTGGGCCACACGCAGCCCGGCAAGGTCATCGTGTGCGGTGACAGCCATACGTCGACGCACGGGGCGTTCGGCGCGTTCGCGCTGGGCATCGGGACGTCTGAGGTGGAGCATGTGCTTGCCACGCAGACGCTGCGGCAGTTCAAGCCCAGGACAATGGAGGTTCGCATCAACGGCGCGCTGGCGCCCGGGGTGACAGCCAAGGACATCATTCTGGGCATCATCGGCAAAATCGGCGTCTCCGGCGGGGCCGGCCACGTCATCGAGTACACCGGCGAGGCGATCCGCGCCCTCCCCATGGAGGGCCGCATGACCGTCTGCAACATGTCGATTGAGGCCGGCGCGCGCGCCGGAATGATCGCGCCGGATGAGACGACGTTTGAGTGGCTCAGGGGCCGCCGCTTCGCGCCGCAGGGAGCGGCGTTCGATGAGGCCGTGGAGCGCTGGAAAGAGCTTGCCACGGACGAGGGGGCGGAGTACGACACCGTCGTTGAGCTTGACGCGGGAGAGCTGCGTCCCCACGTGACATGGGGAACCAGCCCTGAACAGGTCATTACCATCGATGACGCCGTGCCGGACCCGGTCGCCCTGCCCGCGGACAAGCGCGAGGCGGCGGAGCGCGCGCTCGACTACATGGGACTGGCGGCGGGCACGCCAATCACGGACATCACCCTTGACCGCGTCTTTATCGGGTCATGCACCAACTCGCGCCTGGCGGATCTGCGGGCGGCGGCGGACGTTGTGCGCGGCCGCACGGTTCATCCCACAGTCAGCGCGATGGTTGTCCCCGGTTCCGCCCTGGTGAAATGGCAGGCGGAGCAGGAGGGCCTCGACGCGGTGTTCACGGAGGCGGGCTTTGAATGGCGCGCGGCGGGCTGCTCCATGTGCCTCGGCATGAACCCGGACATTCTCCTGCCGCAGGAACGCTGCGCCTCCACCTCAAACCGCAACTTTGAGGGACGGCAGGGCAAGGACGGACGAACCCATCTGGTCAGTCCGCAGATGGCGGCAGCGGCGGCCATTGCCGGGCGGTTCGTCGATATTCGAGAGTGGGCAACGACGCAGGAGCAGCCATAACCGCGCGGCACAGGATCAGGACGTCAGGAAGGAGCACGCCATGGAACAGTTCACCAGACACACGGGAGCGGCCGCGCCGCTCGACCGCGCGAACGTCGATACGGATTCGATCATCCCCAAGCAGTTTCTCAAGCGCGTGGAGCGGACGGGGTACGGGCCGTTCCTGTTCTTTGACTGGCGCTACACGCCGGACGGCGGCGAGAACCCGGAATTCGTGCTGAATACGCCCGGCTATCGTGAGGCGACCATCCTCGTCGCCGGGCCGAATTTCGGCACCGGCTCCAGCCGTGAGCACGCGCCGTGGGCGCTGCAGCAGTTCGGCTTTCAGGCCGTCATCTCCTCCGGCTTCGCGGACATCTTCTATAACAACTGCTTTGAGAACGGCCTGCTGCCCGTGCAACTCCCTGAGGAGACCGTGCGGCGCATCCTCGAGCGCATCCGCCCGGGCTATGAGTTGACCGTGGACCTTGAAAAGCAACTGGTCACCGACCGTGAGGGCTTTGAGGCGCGCTTTGAGATCGACCCGTTCCGCAAGCACTGCCTGCTGAACGGCCTGGACAGCATTGGGCTGACGCTGCAGCACGAGGACGACATCGCGCGGTACGAGGATCGGGCGGGGCTTGCGCCCGTTTCCTCTGAAAGCATCTGAAAGCAGGTGAACTACGCGATCGCGCTGATGCCGGGAGACGGCATCGGCCCGGAGGTGGCGCGGGAGGCCGTGCGGGCACTCGATGCGATTGGCCGCCGCTTCGGTCATCACTTTGAGTTCCGGGAGGGGCTGGTCGGCGGCGCGGCAATCGACGCGACGGGCGACGCCCTGCCGGAGGAGACGCTCGCCATCGCCAAACGGGCGGACGCCATCCTCTTTGGCGCGGTGGGCGGCCCCAAATGGGATGACCCGCGCGCCCGCACGCGGCCGGAGGCCGGCCTCCTCGCCCTGCGCCGCTCGATGGGGCTGTTTGCCAACCTGCGCCCCGTTAAGGTCGCACCGGAGCTACGGGACGCCTCGCCCCTCAAGAGCGCCGTCATCGATGGGGTTGACCTCATTGTGGTGCGGGAGCTCACCGGAGGGCTGTACTTTGCGGAGCCCAAGCGCCGATGGGACACATCGCGCGGGCGGCGCGCCGTCGATACGCTCAAATACTCGGAACAGGAGATCCGCCGCGTTCTGCAGGTGGGTTTTGATCTTGCGCGGGGGCGGCGGGGGCGGCTCGCGTCCGTCGACAAGGCCAACGTGCTGGCCTCATCCCGGCTGTGGCGCGAGGTGGCGCAGGAGATGGCGGAGCAGAACCCGGACGTGACGGTGAGTCATATTCTGGTTGACGCGTGCGCCATGATGCTGCTCCAGAGACCGATGGATTTTGATGTCATCGTGACGGAGAACATGTTCGGGGATATCCTGACGGATGAGGCGTCAGTCCTCGCGGGATCAATGGGCCTGCTGCCGTCCGCGAGCCTTGGCACCCGGCGCATCCGCAAGCGGGGCGGCGGGCTGTTCGGCATGTATGAGCCGATCCACGGCTCCGCTCCGGACATCGCGGGACGCGGAACCGCCAATCCGCTGGCGGCCATCTCCAGCGCCGCCATGATGCTGCGGCTCTCCCTCAACCTGACCGGGGAGGCCGATGCGCTGGAGGCCGCGATTGACGCCGCCCTCGCCGCGGGATACCGAACCGTGGACCTGGCAAGCGCGGGCATCACGGAGGCGAGCGCCCGCACGGTGGGAACAACGGACATGGCCGACGCAGTGATCGAGCGGATTGAGAATCCGGAGCGGGCGCGCGTGCCGCGCCCGCTGTAAGGACCCGGACGAGACCGCGCGACAGGTAGAGCAGGTATAGAGGGAGACACGGTGCCATCCGCAACGCCACAGGTGATCCTGTATGACACAACCCTGCGGGACGGAACGCAGCAGGAGGGCATTTCCCTCACGGTCAAGGACAAGCTGGACATCACCGTCAGGCTGGATGATCTTGGCATCAACATCATTGAGGGCGGCTGGCCCTTCTCCAACCCGAAGGACGAGGAGTACTTTCGGCGCGTCCGCTCACTCCCCCTCCGGACGGCCCGCATCGCGGCCTTCGGCTCCACCCGGCGCGCGGGAGTGACGGCGGAGCAGGACGGCAACATTCAGGCGCTCGTCGCGTCTGAAGCGCCCATCCTGACCCTTGTCGGCAAGACGTGGGACCTCCACGTCACGGACGTGCTTGAAACAAGCCTCGAAGAGAACCTGCTGATGATCAGCGATTCCATTTCCTATCTGAAGAGCCTCGGACGCGAGGTGCACTTTGACGCGGAACACTTCTTTGACGGCTANNGCCGACGTCATTCATCTGTGCGACACCAACGGCGGCGCGCTTCCGCAGCGCCTGGGCGAGGTCGTTGACGCCCTGCGCAGGGACATCACAACGCCGCTGGGCATTCACGTCCACAACGACGGCGATCTGGCCGTCGCCAACACCCTCACCGCCGTGCACCACGGAATTGTGCAGGTGCAGGGCACCGTCAACGGGTACGGAGAGCGATGCGGCAACGCCAATCTGTGCTCCATCATTCCCGGACTGCAGACCAAGATGGGCATACCCGTTGTCTCTGACGATCAGTTGAACAGGCTGACAGCTGTCTCGCAGGAGATTGCGGAGCTCGTCAACATGGGCCTCAATCCCTCGCAGCCCTATGTTGGAACGCGCGCGTTCACGCACAAGGGCGGCCTGCACGCCGCCGCCGTCGCCAAGGTTAAGCGCAGCTATGAGCACATGGACCCGGAGACCGTGGGAAACGCGCGCCGCGTTGTGGTCTCGGAGTTGGCCGGGCGCAGCAACGTCCTAGCAGCCACCAAGGCCATGGGGCTTGATGTGCCTGCGGATGCCGCCCGCGCGATTTTGGAGCACGTTAAGAGCGCGGAGGCCGCCGGCTTTCAGTATGAGGGCGCGGAGGCGTCCTTTGAGATGCTGGTGCGCCGCAGCCTGCCGGACTACCGGCCCGCCTTTCAACTGCAGGACTTTATGACGGTGGTTGAAACCTCACGGCGCCGCCCGTCCAGCCTGGATACGGGGGACGAGGACGATCCGCTCTCCGAGGCCATGGTCAAGGTGCGCGTGGGCGCGGAGCAGTACCATACCGCCGCAGAGGGCAATGGCCCGGTCAATGCGCTGGATGAGGCGCTCCGCAAGGCTCTCCGCAGCCGATTCCCGGAGATTGCCGTCGTCCGCCTGACCGACTACAAGGTCCGCATCCTGAACCAGGAAAGCGCGACGGCCGCCACCGTGCGCGTGCTCATCGAATCGACGGACGGCGATCACGTCTGGCGGACGGTCGGGAGTCACACCAACATCATCCATGCCTCATGGATGGCCCTGGCCGATTCCCTCGAGTACTGGCTCCTCCATTGGGGGTCTGCAGCCCGGGCAGCCGCGGAGGCCTAGAGGCCGGTCGTGCCCAGCAGGTTCCTGCGCGTCGATGCCGCGGGCGTTGTCAAGTTCGTCACGGACCGCGATGAGGCCGTCATGGCCGGCATCAACCGAATGCACTTCTACCGCCTCACCGGCGCAACGCCGGAGGAGGCGTCGGATGAGCAGGTGGAGACCTATTTCTCGCTGCGATCCCGGGAGAGCGAGACGGGGGAGCGCGTGACCCGAAAGATCGCGTCCGAATCCGCGACGGACATGGTGACGCGCGAACTGAGGATTTTGAACCTGCCGCAGGTCATGGACCCGAATGAGTCCCTGGAGCAGGGCGCTGCGCCGCCCCCGCGCGCAGGCGGCGCGCCCGCGTTTGAGACGCCCGGCCCGGCCGCCGCGCCGCGCCGCCCTTCTGAGGCGCAATCGACCGGGCGGCAGGGCGCCACTGCCCCGCCCCGCCAACAGCCTGGCAGCGGCGCCCTGCCGCCCGCTCCCCGCTACAGGCCGGCGGACGGCCCGCGGAGCGGACGGCCCACTGCCGCAAGCACACAGGATGCCCCGAGCCCCCCCGCGCCCCCGCCGCAACCGGACGCCGAGTCGTCCTCCTCGACACCGCGCAGCCGGTATGTGCGCGCGGACGGCGACGTTCTGTATATGCAGACGCCGGAGGGTGAGGAGCAGCGCGTGACGCAGTACATGCGCACGCACTTCCTGCGGATGATTGAGAAGGACATCCCACAGGCGGACGACGCCGACATCGAGCTGTGGTGGAAGGCGCAGGGGAGCCTTGACGCCGGCACGACCATGCAGGAGGCGCAGTCGCAGAACCTGTTGGCGGAGGCCCTCAAGGCCGCCGGCAAGCTGAAACTGCGAGAGCTTGAACTGCTGGAACAGGTGGTGCAGTCCTGGCTGACCGCGCGCCGCAACGAGAGGGCGGAAGGATAGATTCCCTTGTCGGACACAACGTGACATGTGAGTGTTGCCATCAAGGATAGAATGTGACTTATTGGGTGCGTTATGTACGATGTACGGCAAGTTGCAAATGAATTCATTCGGCGGGGGCTGGATGAGGGACGCGCGCTCACCCCAATGCATGTCCAGAAGCTGGTTTTCTTTGCCCATGCCCGACTGTTAGCTTTCCACAAGGCGCCCCTCATCAGGGAGACGTTCGAGGCATGGGAGCATGGTCCTGTCGTTCGCGCCCTATACGACGAGTTAAGATCGTATGGTCAGCAGGGGGTAACGGAGACCATTTCCTTAAGCGCAGAGGAACAAGCGCCGATTCATGATCACGGCACAATCGACTGGTGCTACCAGAACTATGGGCGCGTTAATGCGCTGACGCTCTCTGATCTAACCCACTCGCCAGACGGACCCTGGGCGCGCACAGACAGGAACGCGATAATCTCCAATGACAAGATTCGGGGATACTACGCTGAACCGTGGATCGCCGAAGAGCGCGAGCTTGTTGAGAAAGTGAGCAAACATCCCGCGATTGTTGCTGACTATCTGCAGTCCCTGGACGATTTCAAGAACGGCCGCTACCATACCGCCTCCAGCCCTGAGGAGATGCTGAAACAAATCAGGCAGCGCCAAGAAGAGCGTGACGCAGAGGGCTCCTGAACTCAGGTGGTCAGAAACCGCCTATAGGACACTCGTACAGTCAGGCGATATTACTGCGACAACCGTTCTGTTCTCTCTCCTCTTTGACCCCGCTGTCGACAACGTATACAAACACTCTCTCAATCATTTCCCATATCGTCCGGGAACGCGGGCATTGGGCGATGGTGTGTGGTACATCATCTACTCGGTCGATGACTACGGGAACGTGATGATCCATCAGATTTATCCGCGATCCGACGTTGACCAATTGCCCCTTCAGGATGACCCTACACCGCCACAGAGGTGATGTTCGTGTCTGCACTCGCCCCTACCCTTTAGACCACGGGCGGGTGGGCGGCAGGGAGGCGGCGAGCGTGGAGACCAGAAATCCGGGGATCAGCAGGACGCCCGTGGTCGGCAGCGTGCTGAAGATGATGGCCAGCAGCACAAACGCGCCGATGATCATCGCCGGTAGCCCGTCAAGCCGTTCCCGCGTCCGCCGGATTGCGCCAATGAGCACAAGGAGAAACGCCGCCGCGCCCAGGATCACCACCGCAATGAATGGCACGGGGCTATCGTCGATATAGAGCTCCGGCAGAACAACGACCCGATACCAGACGGCGGTGGCGGCAAGCGTCACCCAGCCAAGGACCGCGGCGGCGATTGCGGCAATCAGGCTCATCCGGCCGGGTCAGGCGCGGGCGTCCCCGTCACGCGCAGGTCATACTCCCACACATCATCATCGGTGATGGAAAAGGCGCGCACGACGGGCGCGTCCTCATTCTCAAGCGAGACCAGCAGATAGTACGAGTTCGGCCAGATAAGCTCTTTCGTCCCGGGCCAGAACGCCAGATTACGGTCGGTCTGTGAGGGGTAGGCGGGGGAGCGCGTGTGAGAGTGATAGAACCCCCACAGAGTCCAGCCATTCGCGGAGCACTCCTCCTCAACAGCCATGTACTCCCGTGGCTCCATCTCATATCGAAACGGCTTGTTCTTCTCGTCCACCCGGTTCGTCACGCGGCGCGTCGCGATGGCCGCGCCGTCCCTGCCAATGAGAATCCCGCAGCACTCGTTGGGGGCGTCCTCACGCGCGTGCGCAATCATCTCGTCCACAAGTTCCGGCGCTATCTCAAGCACGGCCATGCATCGTCTCCCGGTTCAGTCTTTCGGTCTATCCGTCAGTATCATCACAGTTGCACGCTGATCCCGCGGCGCTCCGTCACGGTTCCGATGACGCTGCCNNCTTGTCCATCGGCGCGGCGATCAGGAGGCCGCCGGAGGTCTGCGCGTCCATCAGCATGATACGCCCCGCCTCGCCGATGTCCGTATGCCAGGACACCGTGTCTTCAATCCACATGCGGTTGCGTCCGGTGCCGCCGGGGACAAATCCGCGGTCGATCATGTCCCACGCGGCGGGGATGACCGGCACGGAGGAGAGTGAGATATCCGCGCCCGCGCCGCTGCCGTCCAGCATCCCCTTCAGGTGGCCCAGCAGGCCAAAACCGGTGATGTCCGTGCAGGCGTTGACTCCAACCTCCACCATGGCCTCGGAGGCCGCGCGGTTCAGTTCCGCCATCATTGCGACCGTGGCGGCAAGGGTCTCCGCGTCAAGCGCGCCGTTCTTGTGCGCGGTGGTGAGCACACCGGAGCCGAGGGGCTTGGTGAGAATCAGCGCGTCGCCGGGCCGCGCGCCAACATTGGCCACCTGATGGCCGGGCCTGACAACGCCGGTCACGGAGAGTCCGTACTTGGGCTCCGGGTCATCGATTGTATGCCCCCCGGCGATCAGCGCGCCCGCCTCCCTCACCTTCTCCGCGCCGCCCAACAGAATGCGCCCCAAAATGTCCTTATCCAGCGCGTCCGGGAACGCGGCCACGTTCAACGCGATGAGGGGATGTCCGCCCATCGCGTACACGTCGCTCAGGGCATTCGCCGCCGCAACCGCCCCATAGTCGTATGGGTCATCGACGACGGGCGGGAAGAAATCGATGGTCTGAATCAGCGCGATGTCATCGGTCAGGCGATAGACGGCGGCGTCATCACCGGTTCCAATGCCGACAAGCAGATTGGGATCGCTCACGGGGGGGATGCTGCGCAGCACCTGCGCAAGCTCGGCGGGGCCGAGCTTGGCCGCTCAACCGGCGCAGTGTGAAAGGCTGGTCAGCCGGACATGTTCCGATGTCGACATACTGCCCCACCCCCTTTCACAGAATTGCATCCACGGACTCCGCATCGCGGCGACACCGCGCAGATCCGTGTTCTGTCTGCTCGCAGCGCGCCCATTCCGGGACACGCTCGATTATAGCGGGGCGGGCGTGGACGGCTCTCCGGTGAGCGCGCCGATGCCGGCCCGCTGCGTCATGTAGAGTAGAGGGGTCATGCCGCACGCGAGAATCGGTGGCGAATCGGTCTACTACGCCAGTCCGCATGAGATCGACGGGACGGCGCCCGGAGCGCGGATCCTGTTCATCCACGGGCCGGGCGTCGATCACAGGCTCTTTGCCGACCAGCTGCGCTTTTTCGCCCCGTCGCAGACGCCAATCGCGATTGACCTTCCCGGCCACGGGCAATCGAGCGGAGAGGCGCTTGAGGACGTGGTGGAATGGGCAGCGTTCCTCAATGAGTTCATCGATGCGTTGGGGCTTGCGCCCGTCGTCCTGTGCGGGCACGCCCTCGGCGGAGCAATCGCCCTGGAGTACGCCTGCCGTTACGCGGAACGTGTGGAGGCGCTGACGCTTGTGGGCACGGGAATCACGTTTCCATGGGCGGCGGACACCGCGGCAGATCTGGCGGCGGACCCACACGGCTATTTGGACAATCGGGCGCTGCGCGGGCTTCGTGAGCCTGTCCAGCCCGTGCCGGCGGAGACGCTCACCACCGTCAGGCGGGCACAGCGCACCGTCTCATCCATCCGGGACTTTGTGGCGGCGGCAAAGTGGGACGCCGCGCCGCGCCTGTCTGCCATCCACGCGCCCGCGCACATCCTCTTTGGCGAGGACGATCCGCTTGTGGCGCAGGCCGGACAGCTCCTGGGCGCAATTCAGCACGCATCGTTCGATACCATTCCCCTCTCGCGGCATTTCCCCCATCTGGAAATGCCGGATATTTTCAACGATTCACTGAACCGGTTTGTGACGATCCTGCCGGACCTCAGTTACGTGGCAGGCGGGGAATAGACGGAACGAGGGGCGAGGCCGGAAAGCGGGCGGGCGGCTATTCCTGCCCGGCGCCGCGACCGCGCGCCGCGCGCCGAATGATCGTGGCGGCCATCACCGCCGCCGCGATGCCGTTGTCGATATTCACGACCGCGAGCCCGAGCGAGCACGACTGCAACATGGTTGAGAGCGCGGCGATGCCCTGCCCGCCATACCCGGTTCCGGTGGACGTCGGGACAGCGATGATGGGGAAATCCAGCAGGCCCGCCATGACGGGGGCAAGGCCGCCCTCCTGTCCGGCGATGGCCACGACAACATCCGGGTCAGACTCAACGATTGCCTCCAGCGCCGGAAACAGCCGATGGAGGCCGGAGATGCCGACGTCCGGGTGCAGGGTTGTTTCCACCCCGAGCATCTCCGCGATGAGTTTTGTCTGCATGGCGATGGGCGCATCGGACGTGCCTGCGGTGACGATGGCCGCCGCGCCGATGCGCGGGGGCTCAGGCGCGTCCGGCCCGCGGGCAACAAGGACGCCCGCCTCAGGCTCAAACCGGATCAGCGCGTCCGGGCGGGCCACTCGCAGCGCCGCGTCATGCTCCGCAGCCGCGTGTGACAGCGCGACAACGCCCGTCGCATCAAGGAACGGGAGCGCGAGCGCGACGGCCTGCTCGACGCTTTTTCCGGCGCAGCGGACAATCTCCGGCTTGCCGCTCCGCGTTATGCGGCCAATATCGAGGTTGGCCATGGCGCCAACCTCATGGAGGGCATGGAGGTTCAGGCGGCGCTGCGCCTCATCAATGGATACTTCGCCATTGGCGACGGCTTGCAGAATATCCCGCACGTGAGGGTCTGCCTGGCAGAAGGCGGCAGCGCGGCTACGTTGCCTCTACGGGCACGGTCTCATCCGAGATGGGATCATCAAGGAGGCTCTGCAGCTTCGCGCCCTCCACGGTCTCCTCCACAATGAGGTATTCCGCCAGACGGTCAAGAACGGGGCGATTCTCCGTCAGGATGCGCTTCGCCTCATCGTATGACCCGAACACCATGTCGTTGACCTCCTGGTCGATGACATCGGCAACGCGCTCTCCATAATTGCGCTGCTCAGAGATCTCACGCCCCAAAAAGATCATCTCCTCGCGCTTCCCAAGCGTGAGCGGCCCGAGCTTCTCACTCATGCCGTAGGTCGTCACCATGCTCCGGGCAATCCGCGTGACCTGCTCAATATCGTTGGACGCGCCGGTGGACACGTCGCCAAAGATGATCTCCTCCGCCGCCCGGCCGCCAAGCGCCGCCTTGATGGAGTCCAACAGCTGGGAGCGGGTGCGCAGCATGGTCTCTTCCTTTGGCAGAAAGCGCGTGTAGCCGCCCATCATCCCACGTGAGACGATGGTGACCTTCTGCACAGGGTCCGCATTGGGGACACAGTGTCCGACGATGGCGTGGCCGGCCTCATGGTAGGCGGTGATGCGCTTCTCTCGTTCAGTAATGAGACGGCTCTTGCGCTCCGGCCCGGCAAAGACGCGGTCGACGGCCTCGGCAAGCTCGTCATACATCACCAGCTTCTTGTTGCGGCGGGCGGCAAGGATTGCCGCCTCATTGATCAGGTTGGCAAGGTCTGCGCCGCTGAAGCCCGGTGTCTGCTTGGCGACTATCTCCATATCGATCTCCGGATCAAGAGGCTTGCCGCGCGCGTGCACATCGAGAATGGCGATGCGTCCGCGAACGTCCGGCAGATCAATGGTGACGCGCCGGTCAAAGCGGCCGGGGCGCAGCAGGGCCGGATCGAGAATGTCCGGGCGGTTGGTCGCCGCGATGACGATGACGTTGGTGGAACTGTCAAAGCCGTCCATCTCAAC
>JAAXGS010000063.1 GCA_012271225.1 Dehalococcoidia bacterium
GATTCATGCGGCCTCATAGAGGGGGCTGTCAGACCGCGGCGCCGCCGGTTTGCTGCCGCGCCTCATTCACCCGCCGCATGAACTCATCCTCATCGATGATCGGCGTCTCCAGCCGCTGGGCCCTGTCAAGCTTGGATCCGGCCTCCGCTCCCGCCACCACCAGGGCGGTGCGTTTTGTGACGCTGCGGCCCGGTTTGCCGCCGAGGCTGCGGACAAGCTCCTCCGCCTGCGTCCGTGAGAGTTCCTGCAGACGCCCCGTGAGGACGATCTCCATGCCGGCCCAGGGCAGATCCCCAATGGGAACGGTTCCCTCCTCCCGCATGCGCACTCCGGCCTCACGCAGGCGTTCAACCAGTCTCAGGTTCTCCTCATCCCTGAACCACGTGAACACGCTCTCCGCCACAACGGGGCCGATGGTGTGGATGTCCGTCAACTCCTCCTGGGATGCGGCCGCGAGGAGTTCCATATCTCCGTATCGCTCCGCCAGCAGGCGGGCCGTCTCAGCCCCCACGTGTCGAATGCCGAGCGCGAAGATGACGTTGCCGAGGGGCCTCTCACGTGAGCGTTCAATCGCCGTGACAACATTCCGGGCGGATTTCTCACCCATGCGGTCCAGATCGGCGAGCTGCTGCTCCGTGAGACCGTACAGGTCTGCAAAGTCGCGGATCAGGCCCGCGGAGAGGAGTTGAGCGACGATGGACTCGCCAACGCCGTCGATGTCCATGGCAGGGCGGCTCACGTAGTGCTTGATCAGCTCAGCGCTCTGGGCGGGGCAGGCGGGGTTGACGCAGCGGTGAATCGCCTCGCCCTCCGGCCGCAGAACGGTCTGACCGCATTCCGGACATGCCTCCGGCATGGCGAATTCACGCTCCGCTCCCGTGCGTGCCTCCCGCACCGGCCCCAGGACCTGGGGGATGACCTCTCCGGCCCGCTGCACCTGCACCAGATCGCCTATTCGTATATCGCGCTCGCGCACATAGTCCTCGTTGTGGAGCGTGGCCAGCTTGACGGTGACGCCGCTGACCTGCACCGGCTCAAGGACTGCGTAGGGGTTCAGCGCTCCGGTCCGTCCAACGTTGATGCCGATGTCATTCAGGCGAGTCGTGGCCTGTTCCGCCGGATACTTGTACGCGATTGCCCATCGCGGCTCCCGGCCCACAACGCCGAGCAGACGCTGCAGGCGGAATGAGTCGACCTTGATGACGACGCCGTCACACCCGTAGTTCAGGCTGTCACGCCTGTCGAGGCTGTCCTCATAGAACCGCCGCGCGTCGGCGAGCGTGGCGACGGGACGATTGTCCGGGTTGATCTTGAAGCCCAACCGTCCCAGCCACGCCAGTGTTTCCGACTGCGTGTCAGGGGCGTCTCCCTCCGCCCAGCCGAGGGAGTACACGTACATGTCCAGGGGGCGTGACGCCGTTATCTGCGGGTCCAGCTGCCGGACGGAGCCGGCCGCCGTGTTGCGCGGGTTTGCGTACGTCCGCTCCCCGCGTTCCTCTCGTTCGCGGTTCAGCTGCTCAAACCGGTCGATGGGAAACAGGATCTCGCCGCGCACCTCAAAGCGCCGCGGCGCGTCCGGCCCCGTCACGCGGAGCGGTATGCTCCTCACGGTGCGGAGATTGGCCGTGACGTCCTCGCCCTCCGTGCCAGTGCCGCGCGTCGCTCCCCGCACAAGCACGCCGTCCTCATACGTCAGGGCAACAGCGAGGCCGTCATATTTCAGTTCACAGTAGTAATCGATCTCCTCGCCGGGGATGAGGTTCATCATCCGCCGCTCCCATGCCTCAAGCTCCGCCGCGTCAAAGACGTTGCCCAGACTCAGGAGCGGCACGGGGTGGCGGACCGTCTGAAAGCGCTCCGACGGCTCCCCGGCCACGCGCTGCGTCGGCGAGTCCGGCGTGACAAGCGCGGGGTGCAGCTCCTCAAGACGCCGCAACTCCCGCATCAGGCCGTCATAGTCGGCGTCCGTGATCTCCGGACTGTCAAGAACGTAGTAGAGGTGGTCGTGGCGGCGTATGAGGCCGCGCAGCCGCTCGATCCGCTCACTCGCCTCGCCTGGAGTTGATGCCACGTCAGCGCCCCGTGTTCGCCCATCCCGGTCCGTGAGCTGTTGTCCGCTCTACAGGTTCACCACGCGCACACCGTCCACGCCGTCAAGCCCGGCAAGGGCGGCGATGTGCTCCGGCGCGGGCGCCTCATCTATGTTCACGACGGTCAGGGCGGGGCCCCTCACGGACTCGCGGTTGACCTGCAGCGAGGCGATGTTGATGTTGTTTGCGCCGGTGATCGTTCCGATTGCGCCGAGCATGCCTGGCCGGTCCGTATGGTTGATGACCAGCCAGTGCCCCCCTGTGGGGACGATGTCCACATGATAGCCGTTGATGCGGACAATCTCCGCCTGGCCGCGCTCCGTGAGCGTGGCGCTGACGGCCGTTTCACCGGCGGACGTCAGCACGTCCAGGCTCACCAGATTGGTGTAGGGCGGCGCCTGATCCGTGTCCTTGTGCTGCTGAACGTGAATGCTGCGCCGCTGGGCCTCAATGCCGGCGTTGACGATGTTGATGCGCATCTCCGTGCCCGTCTGCAGGAAACCGCAGAGCACCGTCGCGGCAAGGATATCCGTTGACAGTTCCGCCACCGTGCCGCGAAAGGAGACGGAGAGCCGCTCCGGCTGTCCGTCCGCCATCTGTGAGGCAAGCCGTCCCACAACAAGCGCAAGCGGGATGTAAGGCGCAACCTCAGCGGCGGTCTCCGGCGGGACAAGCGGGGCGTTGACCGCGTAGCGGGGCGCTCTCCCCTCAAAGACATCGATGATCTGCTCCGCCACCTCCCGCGCGACGTTCGACTGCGCCTCTTCGGTCGACGCGCCCAGATGCGGCGTCACGACGACATTGGGGTGATGGAAGAGTGGGCTCGCCTCCGGGGGTTCTTTCAGAAAGACATCAAGCGCCGCGCCGCCGATGTGTCCGTCCTCAATGGCGCGGTGGAGCGCGTCCTCATCAATCAGCCCGCCGCGCGCGCAGTTGATCAGAAGCGCGCCCCGTTTCATTCGGGCAAGCTCGTCTTCGCCAATCAGGCTGCGCGTCGCGTCCGTCACCGGCGTGTGCAGGGTGAGGATGTCCGATTGCTCCAGCACCGCGTCCAGGCTGATGATCTCCGCGCCAACGTGCCTGCCGTGCTCCTCTGCCACAAACGGGTCGAATCCGATAATCCGCATGTCAAAAGCGGCCGCCCGCCGCGCGACCTCGGAGCCGATGCGGCCGAGGCCGATGATCCCCAGTGTTTTGCCGCGCAGTTCCGTTCCCAGAAACTTGCGGCGGTTCCATTCTCCGCCCGCAAGCGAGGAATGCGCCTGCGGCACATGCCGCGCGACGGAGAGTATCATCGCGAGCGTGTGTTCGGCAGCGGAGATGGTGTTTGACGAGGGCGCGTTCACCACGATGACGCCGTGGTCCGTCGCCGCGTCAAGGTTGATGTTGTCAAAGCCCACGCCGGCCCGGCCAACCACCTGCAGACGCGTTGCCGCGGCCAGCACGCGCGGCGTCACCTGTGTCTCGCTGCGAACGATGAGTCCGGCGTAGTCACCAATAATGGCGGCAAGCTCGTCTTCAGTGAGGCCAATCCGGGTGTCCGCCTCAATACCGCGCGCCTGCAGAATCTCCGCGCCCTCCGGCGCGATGGGGTCGGCAATCAGAACGTGCATCGCCGCCTACAGTGAGGCCGCCGCCGGCGCGAATCCGACTTCCTGCAGCGCCCGCCCCAGAACCGTGACGGCCTCGTCAAGGTCCTCGTCCGGCATGTATCCGAGATGTCCGATCCTGAAGATGGAATCGGACAGTCTGGCCTGGCCGCCGGCGAGCACGACGCCCTGCTCCGCGGCAGCCTTTCTGATGTCCGCGACGGCGATGCCGTCCGGGGCCTTCACCGCCGTGACCGTGTTGGACGCGAACGCCTCATCTGTGGGGAACAGGGAGAGGCCCAGCGCCTTGACCGCCGCGCGCACACGCTCACCGGCGCGGCGGTGGCGCTCATGGATGGCGGGCAGTCCCTCATGCAGCAACGTCTCAAGCGAGGCGTCCAGCGCGTAGAAGATGGGGATGGCGGGCGTCCACGGGGTCTGTCCCCGGTCCGCGTAGCTGCGCGCCTGCGTCAGATCAAAGTAAAATTTCGGCATGGACGCGCGCTCCACGGCCGCCCATGCGCGCGGGCTTAAACTGATCATGGCCACCCCGGGCGGAACCATCCACCCCTTCTGTGACCCCGTCACGACAACGTCAAGCCCCCAGTCATCAACCGGGCAGGGCAGTGATCCGAGGCTTGAAACGGCGTCCACGATCAGCAGCCTGTCACGCGCTTTGACCACCTGCGCAATCCCCTGCAGGGGGTTTGTGACGCCGGTGGACGTCTCATTGTGGGTGATCAGAACCGCCGTCACGTCCGGGTTGTCATCCAGGGACGCCGCCACGGAATCCGGCGTTGCCGCCTGTCCCCATTCCACGTGCTGCCAGCGGACATCCGCGCCGAAAACCTCCGCAATCCGCCCAAGGCGCGCGCCGAATGCGCCGATCTCCACGGCCAGAACAGGCTCTCCCGGAGAGAGCGTGTTGACAACGGCCGCCTCCAGCCCGCCGGTGCCGGATGCGGTCAGAAGCAGAACATCGTTCTGCGTCTCAAAGAGCCGCTGCAGACCCCGGGTCACCCGACCGTGAATCTCCCGAAACGCCGCTCCCCGGTGATCGATCATGGGACCGGACAGGACATCGAGAACATCCTGCGGAATTGGAGTGGGGCCGGGTGTCCGTAGGTTCACGTGCACGCTCCTGAGGCCGTTGGATTACCGCATGATTTGGGCGCATGCGGCGGGCGCCCGTGACGGCTTTACGCCGTTCATTAAAGTATAGGCGAAACGCACCCGTGTGCGTTACGGGCGCCCCTGCTCGCGGCGACGGCCCTTACTCCGTTTGCGCAAGGTACTCACGCGTGTTCTGAACGTCCTGACGCATCTGCCGAACAAGGGAATCCGCGTCGGGAAACGTCTCCTCGCCGCGCAGCCTGGTCAGGAACTCGACGCCAAGCGTCTGCCCGTAAATATCGTCGTCAAAGTCCAGAATGTGCGTTTCGATCATGCGCTCCTCGTCGCGGAATGTGGGGTTATCGCCGACGTTGGTGACGGACTGCAGTCGGCTGTTTCCAAGCCGCGCCCGCGTGACGTAGACGCCGTCCGCCGGCACGGCCCGGCGGGCCGGGATGCTGATGTTCGCCGTGGGGAATCCCAGCGCCTTGCCGCGGTGATGGCCGTGCACCACGGAGCCGGAGAGAGAGTACGGCCGGGCCAGCATGGCGGTGGCCGCGTCGACATTCCCGTCGGTGACAATCAAACGCCTGATTGCGGAGCTGCCCACCCGCTCCGTATCGTTCCTCACCTCATCCACCGTGATCACGCTGAAGCCAAGCTCCACGCCAATCTCGGCGAGGACGGGAACGGTTCCCTCACGCCGCCGCCCCATCGCGAAATCCGGGCCAACGACGAGACGGCGCATGGCAAGGACATCCGTCAACTGCCGCGCGAAGTCCCTTGCGGTGACTCCGGCCAGATCCCGATCAAAAGTGACGGGCACAACAAAATCCGCTCCGGCCTCACGCAGCAGGTCGATCCGCTCCTCAAGGCTTGAGAGGTAGGAGACCGGCGTATCGGGGCGCAGGACCTCCCGCGGGGTGGATACAAAGGTCAGGACGCCGGCCTGGAGGCCGGCCATGCGCGCCTCCTGCGCCACCCGGGCGATGATGCGGCGGTGGCCGCGGTGAACGCCGTCAAACGTGCCAATCGTCAGAACGGAACCGGAGCTCGTTCGCGCCTGATCAAGATCGTGGAACGCTCTCATTGACCCTGCGGCTCTGTTGCGCGGGCGCGCAGGTTGCTCGCGCCGCGCAGATAGACAAACTTCATCTCATCCTGTCTTTTCTGTGTGTTGATATGGATGAGGACGCGGATGCAGCGCTCCACCGCCCCCGGCACCGGTATCTCCGTGGTGCTGATCAGCGCGACGTGCGACCACTCCAGCCGAACGCGCGCAGCCTCCGGCGGGAACGCTGCGGTCAGGTCAGGCGTCACGCTGAAAATGGCGGAGGCGATGTCCGCGGGGTTAATGCCGTTCTCCGCGCACAACTGCCGCACAAGGTCCTCCGTCGCGTCGAGAATGGCGTCCCGCGTGTTCGCATCGGCCGTCGTGGCCCCGCGAATACCGCGAACGGCGGTCGTCATGCGCTCCCTCCCGCGGATGGCGCGTGTCCCGCGCCGGCGAGCCTGCCGGCCTCAGTCAGGCTGCGCACGTAGCTCTCAACAGCCGCCTCCCTGTGCTCATCCCCGGTGTCTCCCATGAGGTTGACCATCGCGCTGCCGATGACGACGGCGTCGACGATTGGGGAGACCGCGGCGACGTGCTCCGGCCGGGAGATGCCGAATCCAAGCGCAAGCGGGAGCGCGGTCCGGGCGCGCACCCGCGCCGTGAGCCCGGGAACGTCGGCGGAGACCTCGTCACGCTCGCCGGTGATGCCCGTCAGGCTGACGCAGTAGACAAAGCCGCGCGCGCTCTCACCGATTATCCTGACGCGGTCATCCGGACTTGTTGGAGCGACGAGGTAGATCAGGGCGAGGCCGCGCGGCGCGAGGCCCGCGTCAAGCGCTCCCGCCTCCTCAGGCGGGAGGTCAGGCACAATCAGGCCGTCCACGCCGACCTCCGCGGCTTTCTCCGCAAGCCGATCAATCCCGTACTGATAGAAGGGGTTGTAGTAGCCCATGAACAGAATGGGAGTCTGATCATCTTCCCGGCGGATGAGCGCGGCGGTCTCCAGACAGGTGTCCAGCGTGACTCCCTCCCGCAGGGCCGCTGTGGAGCTGCGCTGAATCGTCGCGCCGTCCGCAAGGGGATCGCTGAACGGGACGCCAAGCTCAATGATGTCCGCCCCGCCCCTGAGCGCGGCGCGGACGCCGGTTACCGTCGCGGCGACGTCCGGGTAGCCGACAGTGAAATACAGCGCGATGGCAGCGCGGCCCTGGCTGCGCGCGCGTTCAAAGGCCGCCGCTATGCGTACCACGTCAGTGCCAGAAACGCGATGACTACGGTCAGGTTGTAGAGCATGTGGATGCCGATGTTCGCCCACAGGCTGCCGGTAAGGCGGAAGGCGGCGAGGAGGATGAGTCCGACGATTGACAGGGGAATGATCAGGCCAAAGGAGATATGCGCAAGCCCAAAGAGGCCGGACGTGATGAGCGCGGCGACCGGCGCGCCGTACCGGTCCCGCAGGGCGGGGTAGGCAAAGCCCCGAAAATACATCTCCTCCACAACAGGGGCAACGAGGACGGTGGATACGAACAGAATGATGATGATTGGAACACCGGACGCGAACTCCGGAGGCAAGTCCGGCGGGACAAGAAAGTCAAGCCCCACGGCCTGCGCGCCCAGCGTGTAGATGATGACAACGGCCCAGAGCGCGAGGGCGCCCACTACCGCGATGATGCCGAGTTGCCTCCACGGGATTGAGTGAAATCCCAGATCGGACAGCCATCCACGCTCCCTGAGAATCACAAAGTAGATGACAAGGCCCAGCATGGCCGCCTGAGGGACCTGGTTCAGGAGGAGCAGAAACGGCGTGGCCGCCGTTTCGTCAAAGTTGGACCAGATGCTAATGATGATGACGACGATAGAGATTGTGATAAAGAGCGCAACGATCGTCGTGACCAGAACGATGATTGATTGCCATACGTCCTGCGACGTCCATTTCACAGGTCGCTCTGTGGGCGGCACAGGCAGGAAGGGGATGCGCGATTGCCACGCACTCTCAAGCGTCCGCTGCGCAAAGCGCTCCGGGGCGGCAACGTCCCCGCCGGGCATGGCGTCCTGCCCCTGCGCCATCTCCGAGTTGTTCGGTTGGTCCGGGGCTGCCTCGGAACCGGCGTTCTCCGGTTGGTCGGGCAGGCGGGGGTTGGTGGTCATGGTGGCAATGTCAGTGGCGCAGCGCGGCTCAACTGCTGTCCGGTCCGCTGGGATACAGTCTTCTGTATTCAGCCAGGAGCCTGGCGATTGTGTTGGCGCGATCTGTCAGCGTGAGCGCATCCTGATACAGGAGTTCCCGGCCGCGCTCCGTGATGCGGTACGTTCGGCGGGAGGGGCCTGGGCCGGCCTGCCGTATCCACTCAGACTCGACCGCGCCGGACTGCTCCAGCCGTCTGAGGCCGCGATACAGGTTGCCAACGTCCGCCTTGCCGGGCAGGTATCCCCGCGCCTGCAGCGTCTCCAACAGGGCGTAGCCATGCTGCGGCCCCTCGGACAGGATAAGGAGCACGGCGGGCTGAACAAGCCCCCACATGGGGGAGGCTCTGGATTCCGTGTCTGACGGTCCTGACATGATCGCTACGCCTCACACTCCGCTCTTGACCGTATTATGCAGGCTCTCGCCGCTCTCCAAAAGCCAGCGGTCATTCTGCGCCCGCCCGCCGGCCTGCACCCGCTTCGGCAAGAAGCGCGCGCGCCTCCTGAACCGCCCGTTCCATGGGGATCAGGGCCGCAGTGTCACGCGCGCGGTTCCTCAGTTTGAGCTCCGCGGACCGCCCGCCGCGCATTGTGCGGCGGCTGACCGTGACGCGCAGCGGCATACCCAACAGG
>JAAXGS010000064.1 GCA_012271225.1 Dehalococcoidia bacterium
TCATCTGGACCATTCTCGCCGGCGTGCGCGCCGGGCGCGGCGAGCAGCCGGGCTACATCCTGGCCATCAGATTCTTGAGATAGCGTCCGAGATTTCCTGAAACTCGCACGGGCAGGCGAGGGGCTCCACGATGGCACAGCATGTCCCGCCTGAGTCCGCCGCCAAGGGCAACCGTCTCGCTGCGCTCTGTGAGGTGGACGACTCCGGCCTCGCGCGGATCGTCCTGAATCGTCCGGAGCAACTCAACGCCTTCAATGTCCGCATGCGGGATGACCTGCACGCCATCCTGACCGCGTTACACGCCAACCCGGCCCTTGACGCCGTCATCATCACCGGCGCCGGGGAGCGCGCCTTCTGCTCAGGCGCGGACCTGACGGAGTTCGGCAGCGCGCCGTCACGGGTCATCGCGCGTGAGGCGCGCTACCTGCGCGATGTCTGGGCTCTGCTGCGCAGCCTGCCGGTCCCGACGGTTGCCGTGCTGCACGGGTTCGCCATCGGATCCGGGCTGGAGATGGCGCTCTGCTGCGATTTTCGCGTCGCCGCGGACACCACCCGCTTCCGGCTGCCGGAGGTCGCGCTGGGCATGATCCCGTTCGCGACGGGCAGTCAGACCCTGCCGCGCGTGATCGGCCGCGCGCAGGCGCTCGATCTCCTGCTGACGGGGCGCTGGTTCGATGCTGAAGAGGCTCGGCGTCTGGGACTGATTCATCGCGTCGCCCCGGCGGAGAGCCGCGCACGCGCCGCGCAGGAGATGCTGGAGCAGGCGCGCCGCGCCCCCCGGGAGGCGCGCGCGGCGGCCAAGTCGGCCCTGCGGCGCGGCGCGGATACGGGCATGGACATCGGCCTGCGCGTGGAGGCCGCTCTGGCGGCAGCGCGGCTGGCGGAACTGACCGGCGCGCAGCGCGGACGGGCCGCCGGCGGATGACATTCAAACGCCGCTCTGCTAGTATCGCCTGACTACCATCGCCCGAATGATCGGGCAGTTTCGTGTGGGAACACGGCCACGGCGATGAGCGCGCGGCCGTGTCACCCGGAACGGAGACGGAGAATCGGGAGGGGAAGAAACGGATGAATACCGCCGAGTTTTTGACGATTTCGAACATGATCTCGCCGGAGAAAGAGGCCATCGTCTTCGAGAGCACGCGCCTGACGTATCAGGGGCTTGACGAGCGCGTGAACCAACTGGCGAACCGACTGCAGTCCTGGGGGGTGCACCACGGCGACCGCGTCGGCATCATGCAGGTGAACTGTCATGAGGTCATTGAGACCTACTTCGCCTGCGCCAAGCTGGGCGCGATCTTTGTCCCGCTGAGCTTCCGCGGCCGCGCGGAGGAGATCCGCCACATGGTCAACGCCTCAGAATCGCGGGTGGTCATCGCCGGCTCGCGCTATCTCGGCCTGATCGATGAACTGCGCCCCGCGCTCACCACTGTGGAGCACTACGTCTCTCTGGAGGGGGCGGCGGACGGATGGGAGCCGTATGAGGACGCTCTGGCGGGACAGTCAACGGAGTTCGACACCGTTGCGGTGGATGACGACGACACGACGATTCTGATGTTCACGGCGGGGACAACCGGCCTGCCCAAGGGCGTGATGCTGACCTTCGGCAGCGTCAGTAGCTACAGCCTGAACAACGTCACGCCCGTGGATCCGGACCAGGTGGAGAAGAACATCCTGACGGTGCCGCTGTACCACGTCGCGGGGATGCAGGCCGTCATCTCCGCCGTCTACGGCATGCGCACCCTGGTGATTCAGCGGCAGTTTGAGGCGGAGTCCTGGATGCAGCTGGTGCAGGATGAGCAGGTCTCCCGCGCCATGATGGTGCCCACCATGCTCAAGATGCTGCTGGACCATCCCGGCCGCCCGAACTACGATCTCTCAAGCCTGGCCGTGCTGACCTACGGCGCGGCGCCCATGCCCCGGGAGGTCATCAAGCGCGCCATCGTTGAGATGGAGGACACGCAGTTCATCAACGCCTTTGGCCAGACCGAGGCCTCCGCGACGATCACCGCCCTGGGGCCGGAGGACCACAACGTCAAGGGGCTGTCCGAGGCGGAGCGCGAGAAGAAGTTCGAGCGGCTGGGCTCCATCGGCAAGCCGCTGCCCGGCGTCGATATCCGCATCGTTGATGAGGACGGCAATGACGTCCCGACGAATGATGTGGGGGAGATCATCGCCAGCGGCCCGCAGTTGATGAAGGGCTACTGGCAGCAGGACGACGTGACGGCGGAGACAATCAAGAACGGCTGGCTGTTCACGGGCGACCTGGGCTATCAGGACGATGAGGGCTATATCTTTCTGGCAGGCCGCGCGAAGGATTTCATCAAGCGCGCCGGTGAGATGATCTCGCCGGAGGAAGTGGAGCAGGCGCTGATGGCGCATCCGGCGGTGGATGAGGCCGCCATCATCGGCGTGCCGGACGAGGATTGGGGAGAGCGCGTCCGCGCCATCGTGGTGCTCAAGCAGGGGCAGAGCGCGACGGAGGATGAACTGATTGAGCACTCCCGGAAGCGTCTGGCCAGCTTCAAGAAGCCGGAGCACGTCGTCTTCTCGGCGGAACCCCTGCCCCGCAACCCGCTGGGCAAGGTGCTGAAGCGCGACCTGAAGCAGATCTACACAGAACCCATCACAGACCCGGCGTAGAGCGCCGTTTCTGCATCAAAAAGGGGTTCTGGGGCGCAGTTGCGCCCCAGAACCCCTTTTTCTTTGGTTGGGGGGTTACGAACCGTTACGTCCGTTGAGGAAGGTGTCCACCCGGTCCACGAATTGGGCAACCTGGTCGAGGCCGTACCTCACCTCCCTACTTTCATACGCCCCTTCATAGAAATTGGCGTGCAGGTGGTTTGCGACACTGAACCAAGCGAATAGTTGGTTATCATCCGTCTCGTCGATGAGCCTGTGCACGGCGCGGTACAGCAGGTGATGGCGATCATGACGCAACCCGCGTTCCTCGGCGTAGGCCTTCACCATCTGCGCAGCCGCGCCCCAGCCCTTTTCAGAGGCCTGGCGCAGATCATCGCGGGATAGCTCCTCAAACGCTTGCTCGAGGAATGCGCGCGCCTGTTCCGTGTAGTGCTTGTTGTCCTCGGTGGTCATGAACCCAGTATAGACGAGACGCTGCCCACGAATGTAGAGGAGGCAGAGCTGTCGCTGCCTCGCGTGTGACGATATGACGGAAAGCGGCCCACCCGGGCAACGGGGGCTGGCCACCGCAAAGCTCGGGGGCAATGCCGCCGCGCACGCAGCCCGCCCGGCAACGGGGGCTGGATGGGTGCGGTATGATTAACACTGCCGTCATGGTGGCGGCAGGGAAAGCGCGGTGGAAAGCAGGCAGGAGAGTGTCACTATGATTGTCGCATTGCGCCCGGAGCCCTCATCAGCGGGTTTTGGGCCACGATCACTGTTTCAATCCCTCAGCACGGAGCAGGCAACGGGCGTCGTCCGGTGGGCGCTGGCCAACCGGGCGCGCATCCGAGAGGAAACCAGGCTAGCGTTCAACAACGTCATCACCGGCCCGGTCTCCGTTCGCGGATTCCGGGACAGCAGCGTGTCGGACGCCCCGCCCATCATGCTCATTCAGCCCGTGCGGCAGGCCGCGCTGATCATCGACGCCGTCGCCGCGGCGGTCTTCGACGTCTGGCGCGAATCCCGGGCGGAGCTGTATTCAGTTGTCGATGCGGCGCTGCGGGAGCGCGGCATCGGACCGAACACGCAGGGCGCATCGCCCGACTCGCCACCGGTGGACGCGGACGACGAGGCGTCTCGCCCGATACGCGAGCTGGCCGCCATGATCGGCGAGGCGCACCCGCAGTATTCAACCGATGACATCAGCCTCATGATCGCCCTGACCCTTCTCGATCCCGCGCAGGAGACAGAGGAGGAGGAAGAGGCGGACGCGGAGACGCCGCCAGAGGAGGCCCCGGGACCATTCACGCAGCTCCTCTCCGCGCTGGAAGCGCTTCCGCCGGACGCGCCGGATTGGAGCGCGCCGCTCACGCAGCTTCTGGATGAGGTCTCCGCGCTCCACGGCCGCAAGACGGCGGAGCGCGCGCAGGCGGCCGGCGTGGGGAGCCGTCTCACGGAGATGCTCGAGTCGCATCGCGGCCTTCTAACCTTCTTTGAGTGGGACGCCGCGGGCAGCCTCTCCAATCGAACGGGGCCGTGGGCGGACGCGGCGGCAGTTCATGCGGCCGTCACCGCCCTGGCCGATCTGCTTGCGCGCTACGAAACGGTGCGCGAGACGGGCGCAACGTTCAGCGAGGAAACGCAGCGGGCGCAGGAACGGGTTGAGCTGCAGGGGCAGATCATCCCGGCGCTGGCGGAACTGGAGGCGGTGACGGCGGCCATGCCGGACGAACCCGCCATTCAGGAGGTCATCCGGCCCGCGCCCTCCGTGATGGATGCTCAAGATCACCGGGATGGGGAGGACGGGGCGGACGCTCCGGAGATGGAGTCGCTACGGGAACGAGTCGAGGCACTGCAACAGGAGAACGCCGCCCTCAAAGCCGCCGCTGAGTCCACCCAGCAGGAGAACGACGCCCTCAAGACCGCCACCGAGACCACCCAGCAGGAGAACGACGCCCTCAAAGCCGCCGCCGGGTCCGCTCAGCAGGAGAACGACGCCCTCAAGACCGCCGCCGAGTCCACCCAACAGGAGAACGACGCCCTCAAGACCGCCGCTGAGTCCGCTCAGCAGGAAAACGACGCCCTCAAATCCGCCGCCGAGACTGCGCAGCGGGACTATCATGACCTCAAGCGAGAGAACCGGGAGCTCCGCTATGAGGCGGAGGCAACCCGGCTCAGCTACATTGACGCGCGGAAGGCGGGGGAGCCGACCGCGGAGGAGCCGTCTCCGACGTTTGATGACGTGGCGTCCGTCCTGGATTCCGCGCGGGACAGGTGGCCGAATGCCCTGCGTCTCGCGCTCAACAACAGCTCTGACAGCAAGCTGTACTTCGATCAGCCGAATCAGATCTATAGCGCGCTGGAGTGGCTCGCCACAACGTACCACGACGCCAGAGCGGGCCTTGCCCCGGTGGACAATCTGGACGTGTCCCTGTTCACCACGTGCGGCTGGCGGTATCGACAATTCCAGTCTGAGGTCACCGTCGGCAAGTACCGCTCCGATTACCAGACGACGGATGACGGACGCAGGTACACGCTGGAGGAGCACATCGGCCGCGGCACGGGCCGCTCCCCGGGTCAGATTCGCGTGGCGTTCGCATGGGACGCGGAGCGGCAACTGGTCATCGTCGGCTACATCGGGCGGCATCAGCGGACGGACGCGAGTTAGCGGAATCACAGGTCGCCGCGTTCATTTCGTGATCACGCGGGGCGGCGCGCTGCGCCGCCCCGCGCCCACCCCATCCGTTCCGCTGAACTGCGGCGGAATGCTGCGGCGTTCTCATGCCCTGTCCGGCCCCTCGCGCGGAATGGCCAAAAACTTGCGGGGCGGACATGGCGGGTTTACCATAAGCAGTCACCGCTGAACGGGCGCCGCGGACGGCCCGCGGCATCGCGCGCGGTTGACAGGGACTCGTGCCACAAGGGGGAGAGGGGACGGGACAATGGATCGGCTACAGACGCCGCTGACGGATCTGCTCGGTATCAAGTATCCCATCCTGCTGGCGGGGATGTCGCTGGGCATGGATGACCGCATGCCCAGCCCGCCGCGGCTCGCAGCCGCCGTGACGGAGGCCGGCGGGCTGGGGGTCATGGGATGCGGCAGCCGCAAGCCGGACACCATCGATCAGTGCATCACGGAGTTCAGGCGGCTCTCCGGCGGGCCGCTGGGCATCGACCTGCTGCTGCCGGCGACGATGGCGGAGATGGGCGCGCAGGACACCAAGTCCATGGTGCGGGAGCGGCTGGAGCGGGATCATCCGCGTCACGTCGGCTTCGTCAGGGAGTTGATGGAGGAGCATAACCTGCCGCCCGTTGAGCCCGCCGACGACGATGCGGAGGCGATGTCACCGGATCTGCTGCGACGGCAGTTTCAGGTGGTGGCGGATCACAACGTCCCCGTGTTTGTGGCGGGTCTGGGAGACCCGGCCATGATCATGGACGTGGCGCGCGCGCACGGCATGAAGGTGGGGGGCGTGGTTGGCGCGGTGCGCCATGCGCAGCGGCAGAAGGCGGCGGGCGTCGATTTCATGATCGCGCAGGGAACGGAGGCGGGCGGACACACCGGCAACATCGCCACGTTCCCGCTGGTTCCGCAGGTTGCGGACACCGTGGCGCCCACGCCCGTGCTGGCGGCGGGCGGCGTTGGCTCCGGCCGTCAGATCGCGGCGGCCATGGCCCTTGGCGCGCAGGGCGTGTGGGTCGGTTCCGCCTTTTTGGTGGCGGAGGAGAACGCCATCCCCACGGAGCATCAGGACCAGATCCTGGGCGCGCGGTCTGAAGACTTTACGCTGACCAAGTACAACACCGGCAAGCAGTCCCGCAGCTATCGGACACCCGTCAAGGAGGCGTGGGCAACATCCGGACTGGAGCCGCTGCCGATGCCGCTGCAGGGCATCCTGATGGAGCCGCTCTACACGGGCGCGCGCCGCGCCGGCCGGCTGGACATCGATGCGGCAAGCGCCGGACAGGTCGGCGGCATGCTCACGGCCCGCCGCCCCGCCCGCGATATCCTGCTCGATATGGTGAACGAGGCCGAGGAGACCATCGAGCGGATGCGGGGCAATCTCCGCTGAGGCCCACGACAATCTCACGCCGACACGACGTCAGAACACACAGCGTTCCGTAGTACGGAGAGGGAGGACACGATGACGAACAGACTGCATACGCCGCTCTGCGACATGCTGGGCATGGAGTATCCGATCCTGCTGGCCGGCATGGCCGTTGGAGGCAGCCAGGACCTTGCGCCGACGCCCGTCGCGATGGTGGCGGCGATCAGCAACGCCGGCGGGCTGGGCGTGCTGGGCGACAATTTCCGCAATCTGGATGAGATGGACGCCGGCATCCGCGAGCTGAAATCCCTCGTTGGTGACAAGCCGTACGGCGTGGATTTCCTGCTCCCCGCAACGCGGGCGGAGGTCACGGCGACGAGCAACAGGGAGTTGTACGCGCAGGTCGCGCCGCAGTACCCCCGGCACGTGGCGCTGGTGCAGGAGCTGCTGGAGGAGTTTGGGTTCGAGGCGGAGGAGGTCTCCGAATCGGAGCCGATGTCCACGGAGTTGCTGCGCAAGAAGATCGAGATTGTGCTGGACAACAAGGTTCCGCTGTTCGCGGCCGCGACGGGCGAGCCGCCGGAGTGGTTCACGGAGCAGGGCCACGCGCAGGGGATGAAGTTCATCGGCATGACGGGCGCAGTGCGCCATGCGCAGCGGCAGGTGGCGGCGAACGTCGACATCATCACGGCGCAGGGCACGGAGGCGGGCGGCCACACGGGCAACATCTCGACCTTCGTCCTCGTCCCGCAGATCGTGGATGAGGTGTCGCCGAGGCCGGTTCTCGCGGCGGGCGGCATCGGATCCGGCCGCCACGTGGCATCGGCGCTGGCGCTGGGCGCGCAGGGCGTCTGGGTCGGCACGGCGTTCCTCGTTGCGGAGGAGAACCACATCCCGGAGGCGCATCAGGATCAGATCCTGGGCGCGCGGTCGGATGAGTTCACCACCAGCAAGTTCTCATCCGGCAAGCAGCAGCGGGCGTTTCAGAACGCCGTGAAGCTGAAGTGGGCCGCCTCCGGGCTGGAGGCGCTGCCGATGCCGCTGCAGGGCCTGATTCAGGAGCCGTTCACGCGCGCGGCGCGCAAGGCGGGGCGGTGGGACCTGATCGGCAACCCGTCCGGGCAGATCGGCGGGATGTTGAAGGAGCGCAAGCCCGCCCGCCAGATTTTGATGGAGATGGTCGACGGCGCAGAGGAGACCATCGACCAGCTGCAGCACAACCTGCGGTAAGGGCGAAGGCGCACGTGGAGGAGACCATCGATCAGCTGCAGCACAACCTGCGGTAAGGCGGTAAAGGGAACGCGCGCGCCATTCGGGCTGCTGGATTCCGTTTCAGCCAACCACGAGACGGCCACAACTGGCGCTGGCTACAGCCGCCGACAGTCACCACGCCGGTCACAGTCAACGCCGGCCCAAAAAGCCCCCCGCCACGCTCTAGCGTGGCGGGGGGCAATTGCAATCTCGGGCAAGTATCAGTGCCTAAGCCGTCTTCTGCGCCAAGCTACTGTCTTAAGAGAGGTCAGGTCGGCTGTCACGACGATATAACAGCCGCCGATCTGGTGAGCAATCTCTCCATAGCGCCGTGAGCCGAGTTCGTTTTGAGCTCTTTCGTGGGTCTCGCGTGTCGCTGAAAATGAGAACCCATCCCCTTTCCTCGTCCGTTTGCCATGCCGGTACAGCATATGGATCGTTTCCTCATCAATGCCTCTCTGCTGACATCGTTTCCGGACGTGCCCTCGTATGGCGAGCGGAAACCGCGAATCTCCATCCGACTGATTCTGGGCCATGTTTCCATCCCTCCCTCTGCCTAGTGTGTTGCGCGCCTGCACGACTCTCTGAGGATACCATGTGTGGATATCTTCCGTCAACAGGTGTATACTGCCATTGTGGATACCGTCCATGTATCCATTGGCAGCCGTTTCGAGTCGGAAGTGGTGTGGAGGCAGAGGCAGCAGGCTCATGGCAACAGCAGAACGCGACAGATACGAGTTTCGTCACCAAGCGCTTGTTGAACTCAGGTCACGGCTGGGGCTCAAGCAAGCCGCGATGGCCGAGGCGCTCGGTGTCCCTCAGAACACCCTGTCGCGGTGGGAGACGGGCGCAACCCCTCCCGACGCCAAGAGCCTGGCGAGATTCTACTCCATTGCGCAAGAACGTGAAGAGGAGGTGGAATTCTTCATGAGGAAGCGTCCAGCACCCAAGCTGGTGAAAGGGAAGGCGAAGAGTCGTCCTCGCCTGTTGGTGGCGTGGGACTTTCAGAACACCGGTCAGAAGAAGAGTCAGGTCAAGGAGATCAACAGCCGTATCAGAAAGGCGATCGCAAAGCGCTTTCCTGAAACATCACACCAGGCTTACAGTGCCTTTGGTGGAGTGAATCAGTCTGCGGCTACTGACGCGCTGGCGAATCTCGCATGGCGTGTGTGGGAAGATCAGAAGGACATCGATAAAGAACTCATCAGACAGGTCAAGGACTACTGCGCTCAGGAGCCGCAGGAAACAGCTGTGGTCCTCATCTGTAACGATGGGGATTATGACGCCGGTCTCACAAAGGAACTGCAAAGGGATGGTGTGGAATTCTATGTGGGTGATCTCGATGGGAAGGTTAGCGAAAGGCTGCGAAAAGCAGTCAGTACCAACCACGTCATTGACTTAAGGAACGGCTGAGACCGCTCTTTAGCAACAGCGGCTACTAAGTAGCCGCCGTACCACTCCGCTCCCCCGGTGCAGGATGCGCGGTCCGTTACTACACGTGGAACGGGCCGACGTCTCGCGCAAGCCTCTCGTTGGGCACGTCCACGACAAGCCCAAACTCTTGCAGGGTCACGGCTCCCAGCAGGGGCTGACATCCGTCCGGCCCAAAGAGGACATAGGTTGGCCCACTTAAGCCATCGACCGCAACATTCGCTACTCCAACAGCCATCTCAACCACGCGCCCATCTGCCAACTCAAACTGCCCTTCGCGGAGAATTGGCGTCTCCAACTCCCGCAGGAGTTCCCCGGGCAGCATCGTATATCGCGATCCGGTGTCCACGAGGGCGTCAACGTCCCTCGGGTTCTCGCCGGAAAGCGTGGAAACGGTCATTCGCACTTCGAACACGCCCATACGCCACAGTATACAGCCGCGCAGCGCGCTGGGCCGGGCTCTTATCACTTCTGCCCCTGCGCTATCATGCTCCACAGAGGGCGTCGCGGTCCGGTATTACTACAGGTGGAACGGGCCGACGTCTCGTGCAAGCCTCTCGTTGGGAACGTCGACGACCAACTCCAACTCCTGAAGCGTCAGAGCGCCCAGCAGGGGTTGGCATCCGTCCGGGCCAAAGATGACCTGCGTTGCCACATCCATGCCATTGACCGAGACGCGCGCCTCGCCAACGGGCATCTCAACGACGCGCCCGTCTGCCATCTCAAATTGGCCTTGCCATCTGACAGGCGTCTCCAACTCCCGCAGGAGTTCCCCGGGCAGCATTGTACGCCGCGAGCCGGTGTCCACGAGGGCGTCAACGTCCCGTGGATTCTCGCCGGCAAGCGTGGAGACCGTCATTCGCACTTCGAACACACCCATACTCACAGTATACAGCCGCGCAGCGCAGTGGGCCGGTGATGATATTCCCCTGCGCCCTCACTCAGCGCCTGGCGTCTACAGCCGCGCAGCGTGGTGGGCAGGCACGGGGGAGAGCCATAGTCCACCCTCTACTTGTAGCCGCCAAATCACGTGACGCGGCGGGCGGCCTGATGGTATTCGGGCGTGCGCGCCAGCGTTGTCGTTCAAGCGACACGGCGGGCGGACGGGCCTGGCGGTATTCGGGCCGGCGCGGGGGCGTGAATATGGAAGGGCGATGGACCGCTCCCCTACAGCCTCTCCAGCCCCAGCGCGATCTTGTCGCGGGCGGAGAGATCGGCTGCGCCGGTATCATCAGCCGCCCGGCGGGCCGGCGCGCCCGCCGGAATCCGCCCGGTGACCGACGAGCCGCGCTCCGGATCGATAGCATCGCCGTTCGACGATGGCCGCGTTTCTGCTTCCTGCCCCGACGTCGACTCCATGCCCTCAAGCAACCTCGCGCGCACCTGCTCAACAACGCCCCTGGCCTTTGCCAGCGATGCTTCAAGCTCCTCCGCGGAACTTCCCGCGACCAGATCACCGGGCACATCCGGCGCGGCATCCAGCAGGGCAAGGCGGTAGCGGGACACTGTTGAGGACAGCTCGTTCTCAAGGGCAATCACCTGTTCCTCGAGTGCCGCGACGCGCTCATCCCGCGCGACAAGCTCGTCTTGCAAATCGTCAAGGGCCGGCGACGGCTTCTCATCCCGCGCGGCGTGTTCAGCGTCCGCGTCCGGTTGCGTGGAGTCGCTGTCCGCGGGTGTCTGTTGTTGGGTAGTCACATCACCGCCCGCATCGTCCATGTCAGCGCCGTGTTTGTCTTGCAAATCGTCGAGGGGCGGCGACGGCTTCTCATCCTGCGCGGCGTAGTCAGTGTCTGCGTCCGGCTGCGCGGAGTCGCTGCCGCGCGCGGCGGCGTCCGTGTTCTGTTCCCTCATCCCACCGTCCACGGGCGTTTGTTGGATGCCGTCATTGTCCGTGTCAATCATTGTCATGGCTGTTCCCCCGTTCGCTGCGCTGCGGTTTCCACGATGTCTATCCCATCCGTACCCGTCCACAGGGTTGTAGCGCGGCGCGGGCGCGGAACGCAAGCGGCGCTGTCACACAGGCGGCGACGCGCCGAGAGGAGGATCAGTTGTCCTCGACTTTACCCACGCGGCCCATAACCGCGGCGATACGCCAAGGAGGGGGATCAGGCGGCGGCTTCCATGACGAGGGAGTTGGGGGGTAGAGGTATGGGAATCAATCAGCGGAGATGCCCACGCCGCGCAGACGTGGACGGCGCAACTGCGGCCTACCCCGCCGGACGGCGGGAGAAGACGCCCTCCGCGTCAAGGCGCGCGCAGGTGCTGACGCCGGACTCTGTGGGGCGGTAGCGGTGCAGGAAGCCGCGCTCCTGCGGCGCCACCTCTTCAATGAGTTCCGCCTCAATCAGCGCGCGGACGATCATCTCTCCCATGTAGCCGCCGGCCGGGAGGTGGTGGCCGCCCATCGGCTCGCCGGTGGACTCAAAGACCCGGCAGATGTCGCGCAGCGCCTGCGCCGCTTCAATCATCATGCTCTCCATGACGCGCGTCACAACGGGCGTTCCGCGCACGGCGCCGACAAAGTCGTCAAATGCTGGCAACTGTCCTCCCGGGTCTGTTTGGTCTTTCAAACGTGCGATGCGCTGTCAGCTCCCGCGCGGCGTCTCTTGGCAGGAGACGCCGCGCCTTCATCAGGCTGCGCATTGTGTCGTGGTCCTGTCTAAGTAGTATAGGCGCTTTGGCGGGATGAGCGCCGCGTCCCGTCCACTCATCCGCCGTCCGCAGGCGCGCGCCCGCGCGTCCTTTATCCAACGGGCGCGGAACAGGGTGGTTTGCCCTCTTGCGCCCCTGCGTATAGTGAGGGTAGGCGCAGCATGAGAAAGAGAGGATGAGAAATGCGTACAGCGCTCATCATGACGCTATGCTTGATTGTCGCTCTGACCGCGTTCGCCTGCGGGCCCGCTGAGGAGCCGACCTCAGGAGAGGGCGAGATGGCCGAGGAGCACTCCTCCGAAGAGCATGAGACGGCGGAGACCGAGTCATCCGGGAACGAGCATGAGGATCACGGGAGCATGACGATGTCCTCCTCAGGCTCCATGGGAGGAGAGCGCATCCATGTTTCCATGACGGATCAGGGTGAGATGTACACCATGGTTCCTGAAGCGCACAGCGTCCATGCGGGTCCGGTGACGTTTGTCGCGGAGAATGAGGGCCTGATTGAGCATGAGCTCATCGTGGTCAAGCTCCTGGATATGAACGTGGACCTCACGGCGCTCCACGTTGTTGACACGCAACTTGTGGAGGTTGAGAGCGGCGGCGTCACGTACATCGCCGATGCTGCGGGGCGCCATATCGGACAGGTCATCGCCGCCACCGGCCATGATGCCCACCTGACCGCCGGCCACACGGTTGAACTGAACGCCGATCTGACGGCGGGCCACTACCTGCTGGTCTGTAACATAGAAACGCACTACCAGCTTGGCATGTGGACCGAGTTCGAGGCCACGTAAACTACGAAGCGCTCGGCGCGCACTGAAACCCCGCCCAACCGGCGCACAGCGGAGAGTTTGGGGCACTGGGTCTTTCTGTCTATAAAAAAACCTCAACAGCCGGATAGTGGAGGAAAAGGAACGGAGGCGGCAGGTCTTCCGCTCACGGTTTTCTGCGTTGTGCGCCAAAGCGCGCAGCGATCTTTGTGCCCTGCCCGTGATCCGGCCGGGGTTCCGCCGTTCTGATCACCAGGGATCGGAACGGTTCATGCCACGCAGTCGCCGGAGGTCGGGGCAGGAGAATCGCTGACCGACCTGGGATTTGTGAACGCTCCGCCATTCGCGATCGACTCGCGCTGGCGATTGCTCGCCGCGCGCGCTGTCTTGCCGCAGGGGCTGATTGCGAGCGCGCCCCGTGGGGCGCGGAGGCGTTGCGTTGCAACTCCCTAGAAAGGAGGTGATCCAGCCGCACCTTCCGGTACAGCTACCTTGTTACGACTTCGTCCCAATCACCAGTCCCACCCTCGGCACCTACCTCCCCGAAGGGTTGGCCCAGCGACTTCAGGTGTTACCAACTTTCATGACGTGACGGGCGGTGT
>JAAXGS010000065.1 GCA_012271225.1 Dehalococcoidia bacterium
CTGTATCCGTCAGACGCCAATCAGGCCGCGCAGCTTGTGGCGCTGATGGCGGACACGCCCGGCATCTCCTACATCCGCACCACGCGTGAGGCGACGCCGGTGCTGTACTCGGCGGATGAGACGTTCAGGATCGGCGGCTCCCGCGTGCTGCGGTCATCGGAGAACGATGCGCTGACAATCGTTGCCGCCGGCATCACCGTGCACGAGTCTCTGCGGGCGGCTGATTCACTGGCTGAAGATGGCATCAACGCCCGCGTGATCGATCTCTACTCCGTCAAGCCGATTGACGCGGCGACACTGGAGGCCGCGGCCGCGGAGACGGGAACCATCGTGACGGTGGAGGATCACTGGGCGGAGGGCGGCATTGGCGACGCGGTGTTGGCCGCCTTGGGCGGACTGCGCGCGCCGCCGCGCGTTGTCAAGCTGGCGGTGCAGGGAATGCCGGGCTCCGGCCGGCCGGCGGACCTGCTGGCCGCCGCCGGCATCGATGCCGCGCATATCGAGTCCGCCGCCCGCCTCCTCGCGCAGAGCTAGTCCGCGGGGACGAACTGAGTGGGTAGGTGCTTGACGCCTGCCCGCCGATTGGGGCAAGATAGTACGCGCGTTCGGACACCGTAACGTGATTCATGTGGCGGGCAAGGGGGATGAGGCTTGATTGCGGGGGAAACACGATGATTCGCACAATCGCTCAGGTAGACCAAGTCATCCAAGCCGATTCTCGTCACTACCTCGGCGAGATACCCGATAGCAGCATTGACCTTAGCTTCTGGTCACCTCCTTACTATGTCGGAAAGTCATACGAACGTGAGTTGACGTTTGAGGACTGGTCCAGTCTCATCTCGGATATAGTCCATGCGCATAAAAGGATTATCAAGCCGGGTGGTTTCATGGTCGTCAATATCGGCGATATACTCTGCTTCCCTGACGAGAACATCCCTCGCTTTCAGGCCGACAATATACGACGTAAGAAGGTCAAGGTTACCAAGGATGATATTCTAGCGGCCCTAGTGGACTACCCTAGTGCTAATCGCTACCAGTTGGCAGCCTTGCTTGGCTGTAGCGAACAAACTATTCAACGGCGGATGGAGGACAACAATGTTCGAGGAGGGAAGACTGCGACCGCTACAAAGGTTGTCCTTACAGGATGCCTGGTGTCTGAATGGGCGGCGGCAGCCGGTTTCTACCTCTACGACCAACGGATTTGGCACAAGGATCCTTGTTGGGAGAATAGCAAGTGGCACTCTAACTCATACCGTGCAGTAGACGAGTTCGAACACGTCTACGTTTTCTGGCTTCCTGGCATCACTGAATATGACCGGGATCGCTTGAATGGACGGGAATGGGCCGAATGGGGATCACGGGGCGTGTGGAATATCCCATCTGTACGGCGCAATGACAGACACGAAGCCGAATTCCCAGAGGAGTTGGCCCGTCGGGTGATTAAACTTTTTTCTCCTGTTGACGGTGTCGTCTTAGACCCATTTGTTGGTACGGGTACAACGGCAGCGGTCGCTAAGGAACAAGGTCGACATTGGATAGGGATAGACATAGATCCACAGAATGTCTCCCTCGCACGTAGGCGCACTAATGATTCCTGATGAGTTAGAACGGCTTGAACAAACCGCCATGTCGATGGTGGTTCAAGCATTGACTGACTATCGGCAACAGGCTGTGACGATCTTTCGGGAAGAAACCGATTCACCGCAAGATATAGCTGAGGACGTGACGCGGGAAGCCCTAGAGATGATGGGAGTCTCTGGCTGGAATGAGAGACTCTATGGAAAAGTGGACTACAAGAAGGCTGTGTACATCTTTTTGCCGACCACGTATCCTGCTGCATTGATGCTCGACTCAAAAGCCGAGAAACCCAACGGAGATAGAACGGCGACCATACAGATGTCGCAAACTTCGATGCGAGTCAAGATGCTACGATCCGGCAGCGAAGTGGATGAACCTGGTGGTCTGGAACCAGTAATTACCAGGGGAGGTCGTTCTCTATACGTGGTGACCATCATTGCCAAGTACGTATACGAGGAAATTACCGACGGCCAAGAACTTCGGCGGCTCATCGTCTCCTGCATCCCCAACGGCTTGTTGCAACAACGTTATAACCCAGATTCCAACAATGGAATCTGGCTGGCAGGTCGTAACGCGCCTTCGCGAGGTGAAGACTTTCGGGTCCGGCTCAGTTACCGCCTCTTGTCAAAACAGGCACCTTGGCGTGTGCAAGAAATTGAGCTACTGAAGGAGTAAGGTGGTGCCAAATGAGAAGAAGATACAAGGGCGGCCGCGTGTTGCGCGTGGCCGTCAACACCAGTGTCGATCCCTGGCGCGTGGTAAGTGTATTCTTCGATAGAGATATGAGAGGGGAGTTATGAAACTGAACGTGGACAGGGAAGCCGATGCCCTTTACCTCCGCCTCGACGACTCTCCAATCGTCGACTCAGAAGAGGTTTCGCCGGGAGTGGTGCTGGACTACAACGAATCGAATGAAGTGGTGGGGGTGGAGATGCTGCACCTATCGAAGCGATCCTCCACACTGAACCTCTCAGCGTTGCAGTTCGAGACCGTCTGACGGCGACTTCTCCTGTTGCCACCAATGGCGGCTGCGCTTTCAGCCGCTCGCGGCCTAGTGCGCGTAGATGGCGCTATCGCAAATGCCCCCCGCCCCGTCCTGCTTCCGGGCAAGTCTGGTAGCCTGACTGGAGGGAAAGGGGGCAGGCACATGACCACTGTGATTCGGGGCGCCACCATCGTCACCTGTGACGCCGATCAGCGCGTCATCCACAACGGAGGCATCGCCATCGGAGACGATGGCCTCATCGCCGCCGTCGGACGGAGCGATGAGGTGGAACGCGCGTATCCAAATGCTGAGACAGTCTCCGGACGCGGGAAGGCGGTTCTGCCCGGCTTCTTCAACTGCCATACGCACCTGACCGCCACGCTGAGCCGGGGCATCCTGGAGGACTTGGGGTTCCCAACGATTCTCCGGTATCCGGAGCAGGCGGCGGCGCTGCTCTCCGCAGAAGAGATGCAGGTCATCGCCGTGCTTGGCGCAATCGAGGGGATCCGCAGCGGCACGACGACGTTCTTTGAGCAGGGCCGCGGCGTGTCCACGTATGCCGCGCAGCTTGCGGCAACCGGCGCGCGATTTGTTCTTGGCGAGTCCATGCAGGATGTCACGTTCAACGTGATCCGCGCCGGCTCACCCCTGACGGCGGCGTCCGATTTCTCCCGCGAGACGGCGGAGCAGGCGTGGCAGCGGGCGGTGGACGCTTATGAGTCATGGCACGGCAAGGCGGATGGACGCCTGACCGTGTACTTTGCGCCGTCAACGGCGGATTCCGTGTCTCCCATCATGCTCAGGCGGTCTCGTGAGCTTGCCGAAGAACGCGGCGTCGGGTACACCATCCACCTCTCACAGAGCAAGCAGGAGGTGGCCGGCGTGATGGCCGCGTGGGGGGTGCTCCCCACCCACTATCTGGAGACGCATGAGTTTCTGGGGCCGCGGCTCGTCGTCGCCCACTGCCGCTACATCGATGAATCGGAGGTTCAGGCGCTGGGTCGACACGGCGTCGGCGTCTCGAACAATCCGGCGATTGCCGCGCGGCGCGGCGCGGCGGCCCCCGCGCTTGACCTGGAAGAGGCGGGCTGCGGCATCGGCATCGGCACGGACAACATGGCCGAGGACATGGTGGAGGCTGTGCGGACGGGGTACTTTGCGGAGCGCGTCCGCCGCAATGACGAGTTCAAGCCGACGCCGGAGCACGTGCTGGCGTGGGGAACCATCGGCGGCGCGCGGATCATGGGCATGGATAACACGCTCGGCTCACTGGAGGCGGGCAAGCAGGCGGACCTCTTTGTGACTGACCTGCGCCGCGCCCATATGGTTCCTGTGCTGCGGCCGGTTTCCGACTTTGTGAACAATGCGCAGGCGGCAGACGTGGAGGCGGTGATGGTCGCGGGCGAGTGGATCATGCGTGACCGCACGCTGCTGCACGTGGATGAAGAGGACATTCTGACGCGGGCGGAGGAGATTGCGCATCGGGCGTGGCGCCAGCTGCGCGAGAAGCACCCGACCGTCCAGATGCCGTTCCCGCTCGCCGAGGGGCCCGCGTTCTAGCAGCGCGGCGGCTCCCGCATGGTCGGCGTGCTCCGCCCTCCCTCGGCAACCGGCGTCATCCTGGCCGGGGGAGAGAGTTCGCGCATGGGCCGTGACAAGGCGCTGATTCCCGTGGGCGGCGTGCCGATGCTGCGCCGCGCGGCGGACGCCGTGGCCGCCGTCTGCGCGGAGGTGCTCATCATCGGCGATCAGGCCGGACGGGAGGAGCTTGAACTACCCCCCCGCGCCCGGTGGGTGGCGGACGTTGTGCGGGGCCGCGGTCCCCTGGGCGGCGTGCACGCCGGGCTTGCCGCCGCGTCCCATGAGACGGTGTTCGCGGCAAGCTGCGATATGCCTCTGCTCAATTCATGGCTCATCACCGTTCTGCTGGGAATCATGCAGCAGGACGCCATGCGGCTGTACTCCGCCGTCGTGCCGCGCGTCGGGCAAGCCTCGCAGACCCTGCACGCCGTCTATCGTCGGTCATGCGTTGAGGAGGCGGAGCGCCTGCTGAGTGAGGAGGAGCGCCCGGGGCTGCAGTCCCTGCTGCGCAAACTGCGCGTCCTGTACGTGGACGAGGAGCGGCTGACGGCCTTTGATCTGGATATGCGCTCCATGATGAGCGTCAATACGCAGGAGGACCTTGACCGCGCGGAGCGCCTGCTGCAGGGGGCATACTGAATGAGTAGGCTGCCCGAATGGACGATGGTTGATGAGCACCCTGAACGCGATGCGAGCCGTCGCTGATCTCGACCCGGATAGCCGTGCTGAACATCCATGATCGCGCGCTCCTGCAGGGCGATAACCTGCCGTCTCTGCGCGCCCTGCCCGATGAATCCGTCCACCTGATCGCGACGGATCCGCCGTTCAATACGGGGCGCCAGGTTCGCGCAAACTCGAACAGGCCAGCGGCAGAGGCGGAGTTCAAAGACCGCTGGTCATGGGAACAGGATATCGATCCGGAATGGCCAACCTTCCTTTCGGGCGCCTGTCCGGCGGCAATGAGCGTCGTCGAAGCATCAAAGGCCGCGCACGGCAACGATATGGGCGCGTTCTTATGCTTCATGGCCGTCCGCCTGATTGAAATGCGCCGCGTTTTGAAAAATGACGGCAGCATATATGTCCATTGCGATCCAACCTCCGGACACTACGTGAAACAGTTGATGGACGCCGTCTTTGGCGCGGGGCATTTTCAGAATGAGATCATCTGGAGCTACGGCCTTGGCGGATCATCGCCCAGGCGATTCTCCCGCAAGCATGACACAATCCTGTTCTATACGAAGACGGATCACTATACGTTCAACAAGCCCCAGACCCCGGCGACGTCACATCGCCTGCGGGGCCGCATGAAGGGCACCACGGATGTGTGGAGCATCCCGTCCGTCAACAACATGGCGTATGAACGGACGGGCTACCCGACGCAGAAACCGGTGGCGCTGTATGAGCGCATCATCGCGGCGAGCAGCAGTCCCGGCGATGTGGTGCTGGACCCGTTCTGCGGGTCCGGAACGACGCTGGTGGCCGCGGAACGGCTGGGCCGCCGGTGGATCGGGATGGATACATGGGACGGCGCGTATGACACCCTCAGAGGACGACTGGAACGGGAGGCGGGCGGGAGCGCCGCGCTCCCGCCCATTCAGTGCATCTGAACGTGTCGCAACACCCCGCCCCCAATTTCGACCTTGATCCCGGCCCCGCGCACGGCTCACCACCGCGGGGATGGCCCATGCCGGGACAGATCTATTACGTGACAGCGGGAGCGACCAGGAATATCGACGCGCGGTGAAAGACTCACCTGGTCCAGGAAACACCCAGCTCCCGCAACATCTGGTAAGTGGTGATCCATTCAACTCCAAAGTGCGCGCAGACATTAGGAATCCGCGCCTGTTTGGAATTGTTGTCAACTCGTTGCTCCAGTGTGACCACTTTCCCGCCAGTAACAATGGCATGAGCGATCAGCCACGGATCAACTCCTTCAAGAAAGCGCCGTCGCGATTGGTTGTCAGGATACTGATCCGCGACATAGTTCACAACATCACGATAGATAGTCTGAACATTCTCATCAGGCTCAACAAACAGACCCGAATCCCTCCGCTCCCGTGCCCAATGCGCCATAATTTCGACGGAACCCTGCAGTTCATCATAGACAAGCAAGGGGCACGCGATGCGCCCATCGGCGCAGAGTTCGTCAAGCATTGTCCAAAAACGTGGAGCGATGTCGAATCCGTATGGTCCTTTCATGCCTTCGTCAAGGACACTCGTGTCGACCCAGTAATCAGGCAAGGCCGAGGCTGCTCCCAAAGTTGTGCTCCGCTATTGAGGAGAGGGTCTTGACGCTCACGCCCAGCATGTCAGCGGCGTCACGAACAAGAAGATCTCCTCTGGACGCGCTGGATATCACCGCCTGGGTCAACTGAGCCCCGGTGCGCGCCAGGAGTGTGTACTGGAAATTGCCGCCGGTTTCCCCCTTAGATGTGTGGGCAGCAGCTTCGCTTCTTATCTGCGCGTGGAGATGCCAGTATTCTGCAGATTCCATCAGATTGAGGTCATATGCCTTGCGCAATACAACCAGGCTGCTGACCCGGTATCGGCGTGCCAGGTTATGCACGCGAGCAGTGATTTCACCGCCGAGTGTCGTCCAACGGCCATGAAAATCCTCACTGGGCACAAGCGTCTCTGCGGCGACTGCGTCACAGAACCGCTCTCTGTCGTTCCGGGCATCCGCTGAAAAAACGTCAGCAAATGGGCCGGAAATACCCCCCTCACCCGTCCAGATGTGCGCCGCTTCATGGATAATCGTAAATACCTGTGCGTTCTTCGCATCCTGCGCATTGACAAAAATCACCGGAGCAACGGGATCATTGAGGGAAAAACCGCGAAACTCCGCTACATCGAGCTTGCGCGTGTTATCATTCCTCACAACGCCGCTCCGCATTACAATAATGCCTGCGCTCTCAGCGTTGGCTGACAAGATCCGCACGAACTCCTCTGGATTGGAGGCATCGTTTTGCGCCTTGGATACGGCGAGCGTCTCCTTGATGTCACGGGCTACAGCCTCCGGGGAGTCGGCAGGCGAGTATCGACCAACAAACGGCAGGTCCTCTACACCGTCAGCAGTCAGGAACTCTCGATACCACTCCTGCTTGCCCACAACATCCACGATTAAGTCCAGGAGATCTGCGCTCGGCGCATCCGCAGGCTGCCCCGGCGGAGTTCGGAAATCGGGCAGAGGGCAATCGAGGGCTGGCGGCTCTGGCAGATAAAAGTATCCCAGCGGGGCGCGCAGCACTTTGGCGATCTTCACTGCCTGCCGAAACGTGGGGCGCTGGTCGCCGGATTCCCATGCGGCAGCGACTTCGGCCTTGACGGCAACCTTGGCCGCCAGGGCTTCTATATCCAGGTTGCGGCGCTGTCGCGCCCATGTGAGGACGCTTGGCGTCACCAATGCCTCGGTCATGGACTCCCGCTTCCTGACCGCCGCCCTCTCCGCCTCCCCGCGCCGCCGTGCTTGTTAGCGCGGCAGGCCCAGGCCGCGCTGGGCGATGATGTTCTTCTGAACCTCCGTCGTGCCCCCCGCAATGCTGATCCCGATGGTGCTGACCGCGTTGGAGTTCAGGTAGCCGTCCACCGGCAGCTTCAGCGGCAGCGCCGTCGTCGGCAGAACCTGCCCGTAGTCGCCCAGAACGCGTGAGCAGTAGCGGTACACCTTCTGCGTCAGCTCATCGCCCCAGAACTTTGTCATTGAGGCCTCACGCTGCGGAATCTCGCCCTTACTCTGCATCCAGCCCACACGGTAGGAGAGCATCCGCATCGCCTCAATCTCCAACCGAAGATTGGCCAACTGATGCCGGACGATGGAGTTGTCCAGCGGGCTCTCGCCAAACTCCCGCAGCCGCGTCGCGTAGTCGATGAAATCCTCCATGATGCGGATGAGCATTGCGGGGCCTTCGATGTTGGACCGCTCAAAGCTGAGCGTCGTCATGGCGGCGTACCATCCGCGGTTCTCCTCGCCAATGATGTTGTTCGCCGGCACGCGCCAGTTCTCAAAGAAGACCTCATCCCAGCGATGCCGCCCCAGCGCGTCCGGTATGGCGTTCACCGTGATGCCGGGCAGGTAGGCGCCGTTATCGTCCTTGAGCCTGGCCAACAGGTAGGTGATGCCCCGGTGCTTCGGCTGCTCCGGGTCAGTCCGCACCAGGATGTGGATGTACCCTGCCCGGTACGTGCTCCAGATCTTCTGGCCGTTGACCACGTAATCATCGCCGTCACGGACGGCGCGCGTCTGCAGACTCGCCAGATCGGACCCGGAGTCCGGCTCTGAGAACCCCTGTGAGATGTAGGAGATGTCCGCGTTGGCGATGCGCGGAAGGAAGAAGTCCTTCTGCTCATCGGTCCCATGCACCATCAGAACCGGCGCGACCAGCCCGCCGCCAAGTGTGGCGGGCGCGCCGGCATAGACCATCGCCTCGCGGTACGCCATCTGCGTCTCGATCCCCGCCGCCCGGCCGCCGTACTCCTCCGGCCAGTG
>JAAXGS010000066.1 GCA_012271225.1 Dehalococcoidia bacterium
CGCCCGCGCGTGGCCGCGCTCCCGCTCCAGCGCGCGGTCACACACGGCGATGGCCTCCTGATGCCGTCCCAACTCAATCAGCGCCACGGCAACGTTGACGTGCAGAAGCGGCAGGTCATCCCGGGAGTGCAGCGCCTCCTGAAACGCGGTCAGCGCCTGCTCTCTCTGCCCCACCAGCAGAAAGATGTTGCCGACGTTGACCCCCGGCTCCACCAGGTCCGGATCGATCTCCAACGCGCGGCGATAGCTGGCCAACGCGGGCTCCAGGCGGTTCAGCCGAACAAGCACGTTGCCGCGGTTATTCAAAACGCGGGCGGCGTTGGCGGGCGCCAGACGCAGCACCCGCTCATACTCGTCCAGCGCCTCATCAAATCGTCCCAGTTCCGCCAGCGCGCGCGCCCGGCCGGCGCGCGCGTCGACGTGATACCCGTCGCCGCGGATCACCCTGTCAAAGGAGTCCAGGGCATCCTGTGGCCGGCCCAGCGTCATCAGCGCCACACCGCTGGCATAGGACACCCGGCCGCCAAGCGCGCGGCTGCGCCGGGCGTAGTCAAAGGACTCCACAGCGGCGTCAAACTGCTGCTGCTGCATCAGCGTCAGTCCCCGGAGATACCAAATGTCCGGCGCCTGCCGATCACCGGAGCTGTCCAGGGCGTACTCATAGGCGATGAGCGCCCGCATCCATTCGCCCGTGCTGGCCCAGGCCCGCGCCTCAAGCAGCCAGTCCGCGGCCGTCTTGCGCTCCGTCGAGACCTCCATCAAATGATCGAGCAAAATGGCGATCTGCTCGGCAACGGCGGGCAGATGCTCCTTCAGCAGGCGCTCATCGACCCAGTCATCGCCGCGCGGCCATTCCGGCGGCGTCTCCAGCAGCTCAATGGTCGTGCCCTGCAGATCAAGCAGGGGCGGCAGGCTCACCGCTGCCGCCCCTCGCCCTCATCGAGGGCGAATTCATCATCGTCCGCCGTGAAGAGGTCATCATCGTCAAAGGGGTCATGCTCCGGCCCGAATCGCAGCGGAGCGTCGCGATCGGGAGAGAGCGGGGCGGGCGGCGCAACGCGGGAGAGCGGATCCTGTTCCTCAATCCGCAGGCGGCGGAGTTCCGCCCGTGCCTCCGCCAGGTATGACGCGATCGCGTCGCGCTCCAGCCGGGCTATCTCCGGCCGGGCGCGGATAAAGCCGCTGACAATGGCATGGTAGCGCTCCACCGCCACGACGAGCTCTGTCGCCAGCTCCTGCCGTTCCTCCTCGCTATCGCCGTAATCGCCTGCCAGGCGCAGCCGAATGGCGTTCACCAGCTCCCCCTGCCGCCGCACGGCGTCCGCCTCCGCCAGCGAGGACTGATGGTCGAGTTCCCTGTTCCGCAGCTCCGTCTGGCTGCGCAGCGCGCGGGAGAGGATGAGCAGGGACGTGAACGCGATGAGGGTGATGACCAGGGGGATGAACCCGCGGACGATGGCCTGGCCAAGCGCCGACAGCGGCAGCGTGATCACGCCGGCAAGGTGGAGGATGCCAAGAACGACGGCGATGACGATGACGACAATGCCGCCCGCCAGCGTGAGCAGCCGCCACTCACGCAGGAGCGCCTCCCCGCTCAGGAGTTTTTGCATCGTTGTCATCCGCGCCGGCCTGTGAGTTCTTGGCGGACGGCCATCCCGCCCGCTTTCCCGCTCACGCGTGTCAGCATCGTTGTCATCCGCGCCGGCCTGTGAGTTCCTGACGGACGGCCATCCTACGCGCTTCCCCGCCCAGGAGTTCTTGCATCGTCGTCACGGTCCATCTCAGGGGTCTGCGTGCGGGGCCATCGGGTTGCCGTGTCTCAGCGCGGGCGTCTGCCCCGGGCGCTCACCGCGCGATGAGCTGCTCGAATCGCTCGGCAATGTCCGGGTCGGCGTACAGCGCGCCGAAATCGGTCTCGTCCCGCGCCTGGTCACGGAGACCGGGCGCGGCGGCCACCGCCTGCCGCAGCGCGTCCAGCGCCTCTGCCGATTGCCCCAGCCGGCTCTGCGCGCGCGCCTTGTGAAAGAGGGCGTCCGCGAAGCCGGGGCGCAGGACAACGGCACGGTCAAACGCGGCGACGGCCTCACGCAGCTGGTCCAGCCGCGCGAGGGCGACACCCCGCGCGTAGTGCGCCTCCGGAATGTCCATGCGCAGGCGCAGGCACCGCTCAAACGCCTCCGCCGCCTGCTCAAACTGTCCCATGCGCGAGTAGGTGACGCCGCGATTGTAGTGGGCGCGCGCAAAGGACGGGCGCAGGCGGATGGCCTGCTCATAGGATTGCAGCGCCTCCGCGTTGCGGCCGCCAAGCGCGAGCGCGTTGCCCAGATCATTGTGCAGGTCCGGGTTGTCCGCAAGGTATTTCAGCGCGTCCCGATAGCCGTCAATCGCATCATCGAGACGGCCGATGTCCGAGAGCGCCCGGGCGCGGTCATAGATCGTGTCGCCGTCAGCGGCGTTCAGCCGCAGCGCGGAGTCGAAGTCCTGCAGCGCCTCATCCAGTCGATCCATGTCCGCCAGCACGTTGCCCCGGCCGGACAGCACGTCCGCACGGCTGTCCTCACCCAAAGAGATCAGCGCGTCATACGTCTGCAGGGACTCACGCAGCTGCCCCGCGCGCCGCAGGGCAATGGCGGAGAGACGGAGAATCTGCGGGTCATCCGGCAGCTCGCGCAGCGCCTGCCGATAGGCCGCCGCGGCCCGCTCCGCGTCACCCAGTGAGAGGTGGGCGTTGGCGCGGATCAGCCAGTCCTGCGGAGAGAGCGACTCCAGAATTGCGGACCTCTCCAGCAGGGTGCGGACCTCTCCGCGCTGATTCGGTTGGAGCGCGGCCGCGAACGGCGCGTCACGGGCGGATGGCGCGCGGCTCCGCAGTGCCCTCTGCGCGCGCCAGGCCTCCTCATGGGATTCATAGGCGCGGCGCAGCCGCTCCGCCTCCGCGGAGTCGCCGCGCCGTTCCGCAGAGGCGATCTGGCGCTCAAAGCTGCGCCAGAAGTTCTGCTCCTCCTCCTCATGGACCTCCTCACGGTCATTGGCCGGCGAGGGGTCGGCGCCTGGGAGCGCCGCGTCCGCGCTCTCGAAACGCCCCATCTGACCACGGAGAGCGTTCCGAATGGGTTTGAAGCGCCACTCTATGCCCGCGCCGCAAAGCAGCGCGGCCACTATCAGCGCGGCCCAGAAGAACGGTACATCCTGCATCTAGGGGAAAGGGTAGCGCGAGTGCGTTCTGACGGCAATACGGACGGACGGGCGCGGAGGGGCAATCCGCCGCCTGCCCACGCGGAAAGGTGTGCCACTGGCGCTTGCGCAAATCGTACATATGTTCTTATTGTTCTGCCGTCACGCATTCCCCGGACAAGACAGCGTGGAGGTGAAACGCATGGCGCTCACACTGGCAGAGGCGGGAAAACTGTCCAACGACGTTCTGGTGCAGGGCGTTGTGGAGACGGTGATCAAGGACAGCCCGGTGCTCCGAACGCTCCCGTTCATTGAGATCGTCGGGAACGGTCTCACGTATAACCGGGAGAAGTCCGCGCCGTCCGTCGCGTTCTACGCGGTGGGCGCGCAGTGGGCGGAAAGCACGCCCACGTTCACGCAGCTCACCGCAACGCTCTCCATCCTGGGCGGTGACGCGGACGTGGACAACTACCTGGCCGCAACACGGTCAAACATTCAGGACCTTGAGGCGGCGGTGATCCAGCTCAAGGCGCGGGCCATTCAGCACAAGTTCGAGGACACGTTCATCAACGGCGACACGGACACCACGGCGGACGCCTTTGACGGGATCGATACGCTCGCCACGGGCGACCAGGCCCTCTCCATGGGCGCAAACGGCGCGACGCTCACGCTGGACAAGATTGATGAGTTGATCGACGCGGTGAAGGGCGGCAAGCCGGACATGATTTTGATGAGCCGCCGCTCCCGCCGCAAGCTCAACGGGCTGGCGCGCAGCACAGGCTCCGGCGTCATCGTCTCAGACCGGGACGAGTTCGGCCAGATGGTCCAGTACTACGATGGCATCCCCATCGGCGTGAATGACTGGATCTCAGACGCGGAGACGGTCGGCACAAGCTCGGACTGCTCCACCATCTACGCCTATCAGGTGGGTGAGGGCGGTCTGGTGGGACTGACGTCCCCGGGCGGCCTGCAGGTGGAGCGCGTGGGGAATCTGGAGAGCAAGGACGCGCGCCGGACTCGCGTCAAGTGGTATGTGAGCCTGGCGCTGTTCAACACCGCCAAGCTCGCCAAAGTGACCGGCGTGCGGGACTAACGGGGCGCGCGGCGCGGGGAAGGCATGAGGACTGCATGAGCACGCTGGGAGAGGTTCGCGCGCGCGTGCGGCGCGACCTGCACGATGAGGACGCGGCAAGCTACCGCTGGACGGACGCCGTGCTGGACCGCCACATTGCACGCGCCCTGTCCAAGGTGTCGCGCGTCGCGCCGCAGGAGAAGACGGCCGCCATGCAGGCCGCGGGCGGGAGCCGCGATGTCTCCCTGACCGATCTGACGGACCGCGTCGTCATCGAGGCGGTGGAGTATCCCGTCGGCGCGTACCCGCCCTCTCGCGTGCGCTTCAGCCAATGGGGGGACACCCTGAAGCTGGACATCCACGCGCCGCTTGAGACGGGAGAGCGCGTCACCGTTTACTACGGCGCGCTCCATCGGCTGACGGACAGCGCCTCCACCCTGCCGGAGGCGCTGGAAGAGGTGGTGATCACCGGCGCGGCGGCCTATGCGGCGCTGGAATGGGCGGCATACGCCGTCAATCGCCTGAACGTGGGCGGGCAGGACGTGTGGCGTCAGTATCTGACGTGGGCGGAGGAGCGCATGGCGGACTTTGAACTGCAGCTTGCGAGAATAGGCCGCCGCTCCGGCCTGCGCCCGCGCTCCCTTGTCCACGCGGATGAATCATCCTAGGGCGCGTCTCCGCGCCGCCCCGATCTAACGCGCCCGCCGCATCCTGCGCCGCCCATCAATCAATGCATCAGCTTTCCGCAACGCTCCTCTCCGCGCAGCGTGACTCGACCGCCCTCCCGCACATCGCGGTCTCACTCGCGGAGCGATGGGGCGGCGTGACGCAGCTCAGATGGGAGCGGGTCTACAACGGGCAGGAGCCGGACGGCGCGCACGCCGCCATCGTCAGCAGTAGCAGCGGCGCCCTCATCCGCGTTCGCGTTCAGACCGATCCCGCCGCCCTGCTGGTCCAGCGCGCGGCGTCACCGGGCCCGGACGCGCAGTTCAGCGCCTGGCAGAGCCTTGGAGCCGCCTCCGCAAAGGCGGGCGTGGCGGTGACGGAGATCGATGGCGAGATCCGCGTCTATGACGTTGCGCCGGATCAGCGGAGCATCCGTGAGCGGTCGAGCGCAGATGACGGCGTGACGTTCGGCTCGCCGCGCAGTATTGCCACATCGACCCTGTCCATCGGCGCGATCGCTGCCGCCGCCGCGCCGGGCGGGGCAGCGCTGATTGTCTACGCCGACTCCTCCGGCGGGGTCAGCGCGATGATGAGAACCGGCGGCACGTGGTCATCGCCCGGCAAATGGACCAACTCGCTGTCATCCGTCGATGGCATCGCCTGCGCTTCTGTGGACTCTGCCTGGGCGGTCGTGCTCTGCGGCACGGCCGCGGACGGGGCGTCCGGCGTGTGGACGTGCGCCCTCAGCGGCGCGTCCCCGGCGGTGGCCGTGTGGTCAACCCTGCATGAGGTCATCGCATCGTCTGCCGGCTCAGGCGTGACCTACGCGCAGCCGGGCCTCTGCATCGCGGACGGGCTCCGCATGAGCTTTGTTGAGGCATACGGCGGAGCGAACGGCTACGCGCAGACGCTGACCACGCACCCGCCCGCGTCTGCGCGGTTTGCCGATCATCGTTGGCGGGAGCCGATCCCGTTCGGCCCGGCATCCGGCGTCGGGCCGGCGCTCACCGCCGATGCGAGTCACGTCTGGCTGACCACGCCCTCCGGCGTCTGGCGGGCGCAGCTCAGCCCGTCCAGGGTCGATGTCTCGGACGCGGTCATCCTCGCCGACCTCAGAGAGACGCCGCGCGGCGCGTCCCTGACCCTGCATCTTGCGGAGGAACGAATGCCGGCGGCGCTGCTCTCAGACGCCGCGGGACCGCTTGGGCAGGAGATCAGCCTTGCATGGGGATACCAAACAGGCGCCGGAAAGGAGACGGGGCAGGCGCAGCGCTATTGGGCGCGGGAGGCGCGCAGGGAGACGCTGCGCGGCAGCCCCGTCACCGTGCTGGAGGCGGAGGACGCATGGTGGTTCCTGGCCGCCATGCGGGCGCGGCGTCAGCTGACCTGGCCCGCGCAGACGGCCTCCGTCTGGCAGATCCTCTCCCGATTGCTCACCATGGCCGGCCTCTCCGCGTCACAGACCCTGTCTAGCCCGGCCATCGTCGCCACCTATCCCCCGGTGACCATTTCCCCCAATGAGAGCCTCGCCGCCGCCGTCCACAGCCTGATGGCGCGCGTGCCGGACCTGACGCGCTTCTCAGACGGCGTTCTGGAGGCCGTCCACGCGCGTGAGACGGACGCGCCGGTGTACCGCTACGGCGGCGCGGGCGAGCACGCCGTGCTCAATGCCGTCCGCTCATCGACGCTGTCCCGGGTGAACCACGTGCAGGTGTACGGCGACGGAGCGATTGGTCAGGCGCTCAACCAGTCGGAGCTTGAGCGCGTCGGCAATCTGCTTGTGCAGGTGACCGACCGCTCACTGACGACCGAGTCCGCGGCTGCGCGCCGCGCGGAGACGGAGTTGCGCGCCCGCGCCGCGCGTGAGCCCCTCGCCTGCATCTCCGTTCCGGTCAATGCCGGGCAGCAACTGCATGACGTCGTGTCCGTCACCGCGCCGGGCGTCGGATGGAAGCAGGAGCGCCTGCGCGTCGCCGCGCTGAGAACGCGCTATGACATCGGCGGCGGACGCGCGGTCTACCGGCAGGATATCGATCTCATCAGCGGGGTGTAGACGTGGGGCGCAGGCGGCAACGATCCGCGGGCTCACGCTATCCATCGGCGAGATTCCCATACGCATGAGGTGTAAACGTGGAGCTCCGGCGGGCGACGATCAAAAAATTTGACGCGGCGTCATTCACCGCGGATGTGCAGCCGGACGGCAGCGTGCCAACGTGGCTGGCCGGCGCGCGCGTCAGCAGGGCCGTCCCGGCGGCGGAAGTTCTGGCGGGCCGGGCGTGCATCATCGCCTTTGCGGCGGACCCGTCCGATCCGACGGAGGCCGTCATCATCGCCGTGTACGCCTGACGGAGCGGCGGCTGAATGCCCGCCCGCGCGCCGGCGCCTGTATAGTGGCCGCATGATCCTGTTTAAGGAACCCGGCGTTCAGTTGATCCTGCGCGGCCGCAAGACGCAGGCGCGGAAGCTGTGGGCGCGGGCACGGGCCAAAGAGGGGGCGGAGCACCTGCTCTACCGCCGCCCGCCGATGACGGGCGAGAAGCCGTTTGCCAGGATCCTGGTGACGCGCGTGTGGAAACAACGTCTGGGCGAGATGTCCGCCGCGGAGGCGCGCGCGGAGGGCTGGCCGGACAAGGCCGCGTGGCTTGCCCAGTTCAGCGAGGGCCGCCAATTCGACCGCCCCATCGATGAGGTGGAGGTCTACGCCCTGGAGTTTCAGGTTCTGGAACGGTTTGAAGCGCCCGCCGGAGCGGACACGGGCGGTTAGTCCTCCTCGCCCTGCTCGTCGGCGGAGTCCTCGCGCTGCTTTTCCACCTCTTTCATCATCTGGAAAAGCCCGGACAAGCCCGCGTACTTTTGGAAAATCCCCGCGCATCGGTCAACGGGGGGCGGGGGATGCGCAGCGCGATGCGTCACATCAGAGCGGTCTCTGACCGCGGTCACTCAGCAGTGGCAGGCATGACGATGACGGGGATACGGGCGCGGCGGATCACGCGGTCAGACACGCTGCCGATGATGAGGTCCGCAACCCTGCCTGCGCCGCGCTGCCCAATTGCAATCAGATCGTGCTCGCCGGTCTCCGCGNNGTCTGCACGGCAGTGACGAGGGCATCCGCCTCCGTCCGTGTCTGGGCTTCCATGTCACGCATCTCCTCCTGCGAGGGGATGTGGGGAACGAAGCCGGGCCTGAGCGGCGGGGGAACCGGCAGGCGCAGATGCGCGACGGTCAGGACGGTCACCTCCGTGCTGCCGGCCGCGCCTCCAAAGAGACGCCCAAGCCACCTGGTGGAGGAGACGTCATGGTCAGAGCCGTCAACGGCCAGCAGGATGCGTGTCACGGCTACTCCCGGATTGCCTCCCGGATGCCCCGATGACTCGTCTCCGCCGCGAACAGTTCGCGGCGGTCACCCGTTGCGCCGCTGACGGCGGCGACTGGCCACGTATCCCGCGGCGATGCCGATGGCCGGCGCGCCGGTCAACAGCACAAGAGACCCCACCACCAGCCAGTGCGCATACCCGTAGCCCAGAATCTCCATCGGTCCGTCGCCTCCGCAACTCGCGCCCGTTTATCCCATCATCGGCGCTGCCCCACCCGCCCAGAGTAACGCACACCGCAAGCGTTCGGCACGGGAAGGACGGCGGGCGCCGCCTGAGACGCCTCTCAATACAATTCGGTTCCTGCGGGGCAGATCGTCTCTTGCGGGTGTTGACAGGGCGTGATACCGTCAATACAGAACGTGCGTTCGTTAGAACGTCAGTCCGTCACAGTGCTTCAGGGGAGGGATGCAATGACACTTGCACGGGTGCGCAGCTGCGCCGTTGTTGGGTTGGAGGGATCCATTGTGGAGGTGGAGGTTGACATCGCGCCCGGCCTGCCCGCCTTCACCATCGTCGGGCTGCCGGACACGGCGGTGCAGGAGGCGCGGGAGCGCGTGCGCGCCGCCATCAGGAACTCCGGCTTTGAGTTCCCGCAGCGCCGCATCACCGTCTCACTCCTACCGGCGGACCTCAAAAAGGTGGGGCCGTCCTATGACCTGCCCATCGCCGCGGGCATCCTCATCGGGTCCGGGCAGGCGGGGGTGGATTTCGCGCTGGATCAGGTCGCCTTTCTGGGTGAGCTCTCTCTTGAGGGGCAGGTTCGACACACGCAGGGCGTGCTGCCAATGACGGCCCTGGCGCGGGAGGGCGGCCTGACGCAGATCGTCGTTCCGGCGGTCGACGCGCCGGAGGCGGCGCTTGTCAATGGCATTGAGGTGCTCCCCGCCGCCAATCTGCGTGAGCTTGCGGAACACGTCAGCGGTGAACAG
>JAAXGS010000067.1:0-11234 GCA_012271225.1 Dehalococcoidia bacterium
TCCCCTCGCCCAACGCCTCGTCCCGCGCCAGATGATTATGTACTAGGGTTGTTGGGCTGCCTTTTCCCGAGAAACCGGGACGTCCGCAGTTTGGCGGGAAGGGACAGGCCGCTGTACAAGAACAACCCGGCGCGGCTGGTGCGTCTTGGGTGCCCACAGAGGTGATGCACAATCCGGCGAACGGATGTTAAGATACTGTCATCAGGTGAACCGGGGAGGTGAAGAACAGTGACGGACATCACGGATCGTTTGCGCGCTATGAGCCAGCGCGTAGATGATCAGGCGGAGCACATTCGCACCGAAGAGGGTACGAAACAGGCCTTGATCGTACCGTTCATGCAGACCGTTCTTGGGTTTGACACGACCAACGTGCAGGAGGTACGTCCGGAGTTCACGGCTGACATTGGCACTAAAAAAGGTGAAAAGGTCGACTATGCCATTATCATTGATGGTAAGCCCCTCATTCTGATTGAGGCCAAGAAAGTTGGGGTAGTGCTGGAAGCGGAGCAACCCAATCAACTCCTGCGATATTTCAATGCGGTCAATACAGCACGATTCGGAATATACACCAATGGCATTCACTATTTGTTCTACTCTGATTTAGAACAGCCGAACGTCATGGACCAAAGACCTTTCTTCGAACTTGATCTTACGGATACCATCGATCCTCTCAAAATCAACGAAATCAGGAAATTCACAAAGGCCGAGTTTGACAGCGACAGCATTCGTGCTTCGGCAAACCGGCTAAAATACACCCAAGCAATCAAGAACGAACTCGAGCGAGAGATGTCCGCTCCGTCTGAAGACCTGGCCAAACTGTTCATGGGGCGAGTCTACCCTGGCGCCAGGACTGCCCGACGAGTTGAGGAATTTATCGAGTATATTTCTGCAGCGTGGAACCAGCTCATCGCAGACGCCGTTCGAGAAAAATTGACCGCTGCCCTCGCGCGAACGAACGGAACGATAGAGGAACAACCTCCCCAAGACCACGCGGAAGAATCGGAGGAGGACGGAATCGTTACTACGGAGGATGAACTAATCGCCTACTATATTGTCAAGGCCATTGTCCATGGTGTGGTCGAGCAATCGCGCGTCACCTTGCGTGACCAGAAGACAGTTTGCTTGATATTGCTGGACGATAATCGCCTCAAGTGGATCACTCGCCTCTACTTTAACGGCAACCGCTATCGCCTTGGCCTGCGTGACGATGACGATCAAGAGAAGCGCATTGACATAGACTCGCCGAACGACATTTACGATTTCGCCGATGACATCAGAAACTCCGCGGGGCGTCTCGTGTAGCAGGACACGGACCAGTAGAAAAAGGACGCTGAGAACAACGGGAGAATCAGGGCATGTCCCAGGATAATCAGAGTGATGCTCCAGCGGATGTTGGGTGGCTTAAGAAGTCAGACAAAGACAACCGGGATTTGATAATCGGAGACGGCAGCAGCGGATTCATAGCCCGCATCACGAGGCAAGAGGAGAAAGTGCGCTCCGCGGAAAAGGATATTGCGGACCTACATAGGAAAATAGAGGGAGACGGGAGCGGATCAGGGCTTGATCCTCGCCTAAACAAGCTGGAGGAACGCACGCGGTGGGCTGACCAGAAAATTGACGATGTAGATAGCATGGTGCACGGGGACGGAAGCAACAGTGGCCTTATCGCTCATGTCAACACTCTGGAGTCTCAAGTTAAGTTCCTGCTGTTCTTGCTCCCCATAGTCGCTGCCTTGGGCGGGACGGTTGTGGTTGCCGCCGCCATTTACGTATCAAACGTCTTGATTGACTAATTCGGCACTTGTTCGCTCAGCGCCGCCCACTTTGCTTGGCACGCCGTGGCGCAGTTGACGCGCCTCTGGTGGTCTACTCCTCCGGTCTCACCCGGGCCTGCGTCCTGATGGGCAGGCCCCACAGGTGGATGAACCCCGGCGAGGCGGCCTGGTCAAAGACATCCCCCTCATCGTATGTGGCAAGCTCTGTCTGATACAGCGAGTGCTCACTCCTGCGCCCAACTACGGTCGCGTGTCCCTTGTGCAGCTTGACGCGCACTGCGCCCGTCACCGCCCGCTGACTGCTGTCCACATACGCCTGCAGGTCCTCCCGCAGTTGGCTGAACCACAGGCCGTCATACACCAGCTGCGCGTATTCGCGGGACACCGTCTCGCCAAAGCGGATCTGATCCCGCGTGTGCACCATCCCCTCCAGCGCCTTGTGGGCGCGCAGCAGGATCGTTGCCGCCGGGGCCTCATAGATCTCGCGCGACTTTATCCCCACCAGTCGATCCTCGATGTGGTCGATGCGTCCAATGCCGTGCTCGCCGCCGATGCGTGACAGCGTTTCGACCAGCGGCGTCGGGTCCATCTCCGCTCCGTCCAGCGCAATGGGAACGCCGCGGTCGAACCGAACCTCGATGTAGCGCGGCTCATCCGGCGCCTGATGCGGCGCGACGGTCCATTCATAGGCGTTCTCCGGCGGCTCACGCCATGCGTCCTCAAGCACGCCGGCCTCAATGCTGCGCCCCCACAGGTTGTCGTCCGTGGAGTAGGGTTTCTCACGCGTGGATGGAACGGGGATCTCATGCTCCCGGGCGTAGGCGATCTCCTCCATGCGCGTCATGCCCCACTCCCGCGCCGGGGCGACGACTTTGAGATCGGGCGCGAGCGCGCCAACGGACACATCCAGCCGGACCTGGTCATTGCCCTTGCCGGTACAGCCGTGGGCGACGGCGGTGGCGCCCTCCGCCCGCGCCGTTTCCACCATCAGCCGGGCGATCAGCGGACGGCCCAGCGCCGTCGCGATGGGGTAGACACCCTGATAGAGCGCGTTTGCCCTGAGCGCGGGGAAGACGAAGTCTTGGATGAACTCATCACGCACATCCGCCACGTGCGCGTCAACGGCGCCGGCGGCCAGGGCGCGCTGCCGTATCTCCTCCAGGTTGTCCACATTGCCGAGGTTGGCCGTCAATGTGACGACGTCATAGCCGTAGCGCTCCTGGATCCACCGAACGGCGACGGAGGTGTCCAACCCTCCGCTGTATGCGAGAACGAGTTTCTCCGCCATGTATCCCCCACCCTGGTATCTGAATTGGAACGCCTGGGCCCCACTAGCCAAAGCGCATAGTCATTCTAGCAGGGGGAGAGCATGGAACCGCGATGGGTCGAAGGTTGCGGATCTCGCTGTGAGGCCACTCCCCTAATCAACGTAAGAGAGCATACGGTGGACGAATTGGTGGACGAGGGGGCGGTCAGCTTCGACCCCGTAATCTTCCATCTCATCATGATCGAAGTTCTTGTGGAATTTCTCCGCCGCCGCGAATCCGCCTGCGAAGAAGACATCATCAATCTCAGTGGCCACGCGCTGTACGACATTCTTCATGGAACGATGAGATCGGCACTCCCACCCGCGCTGCTCCGCCACGGCCATGACGGCGTGTGTTGCCGCGCCCCACAGCTTTTCGGACGCCTGCAGGTGGTCTCCCGCCGCGAACTCCTCATCAGACACGGTGAGGAAGTCCATGGCGGTCTGCGAATGATCGGCCTGATTCATGACCACAGTCCACCGCGCAAGTTCCGACCCCCCGACGGACTACTTCGCCGTCTTGGCGGCGGTGCGGAGGCAACGCGTGCACATGCGCACCTGCGTGCGCACGCCATCCGCGTCATACTGCGAGACCGCCTGAACGTTGACGTTCCAGCGCCTCCGCGTTTTGCGGTTGGAGTGGCTCACGCGGTTTCCGAATTGCGGCCCGCGGCCACAGACTTGACACTTTGCCATGGTTGCTACTTGCCGGTCGTGATGGTCTGCCTCTGTACGTCCCCGGCCTCCTGACGGAGAGCGGGCAGCGGGCTGCTGCACAGCGCCGCACAGCATCGTATGCTACCAGAGTCCGGTATTCATGGCAAGGAAAGCCGGTGGATACGAGTGTGACGCGGGCACAGATGATGCGGGGACGGGGGAGTGACGATGGCGGCTGAGCGGGGCGATTCCGGCGTGCTTGACGGAGAGGGGCTGCTTGCGGCGCTTTCAGCGGGCGCGGCATGGCTTGAGACGAACGTCGCCGCTGTGAACGCCCTGAACGTCTATCCCGTTCCGGACGGTGATACCGGCACGAACATGATGCTGACGCTGCAGGCCGCTCTGCGTGACGCGCGGGACGACCCGGGCGACGGCAGCGTCGGCGCCCTTGCGGCGGTCATCGGGCGTGGCGCGCTGCGCGGCGCGCGCGGCAACAGCGGCGTCATCCTCTCCCAATATCTGAAGGGTCTGGCGGGCGGGCTTGCGGACGTCGGCGTGATGGACGGGCCGGCGTTGGCACGTGGGCTGCGGGCCGCGTCCGATGCCGCGTACCAGGCCATGAGCAAGCCTGTTGAGGGAACCATGCTGACCGTTGGCAGGGAGGCGGGAGAGGCCGCGGCCTCGAGCGGCGCGGCCGATGTCATCACAACCCTGAGGGCCGCCGTGGATGAGGCGGACCGATCCGTCGCCCGCACGCCGGAGCTGCTGTCCGTCCTCGCGGAGGCGGGCGTCGTCGATTCCGGGGGGCAGGGGATCGCCGTCATCCTGCGCGGGGCGCTGGCGTCACTGACCGGCGAGGACACCGGCCCGGCCCTGGAGACGCGGGAGCTTGCGGTTCTTGACGCGGGCTGGCTTGAGGGGCAGGCCGATGAGGCGTGGGGCTACTGCACGGAGTTTGTGCTGATGGAGCCGACGGCGCTGCTTGACGCCATCCGCGCGACGATGGCGCTCTTTGGCGAGTCCGAGTCCATTGTGGAGGGCGACGGCCTGGTGCGGGTGCATCTGCACACGTCCGCGCCGGAGGATGTCCTGACGGAAGCGGGCGGCATGGGGCGGCTGGAGCAGGTCTCCATCCGTGACATGGATCAACAGCATCAGCATTTCCTTGCCGGCCACAGTCAGGATATGAGTGACATCGTGTGCGGCGTCGTGTCCGTCGCGTCCGGCCCGGGCTTTGTGCGGATCATGCGCAGCCATGGCGCGGGATCAATCATCTGGGGCGGACAATCGATGAACCCGTCCGCGGAGGAGATCGCGGAGGCCGTCGAGTCCATACCCGCCCCGGATGTGATCATCCTTCCCAACAACAAGAACATCGCCGCCACGGCGGAGCTGTCCCGTGATCTGGCCCACACTAAAACGGTCACCGTTCTGCCGACCGACTCCGTGCAGCAGGGCATCGCCGCGCTGCTCGCGTACGATGCCGCGGAATCCGTTGAGGATAATCTGTCCCGGATGCGGGACGCGGCCGGGGAGCTGCGCTGGGCGGAGGTGACGTTCGCCGTGCGGGACGGGCAGGCGGGCGGGGTGACCTATGCGGCGGACCAGCCCATTGGCCTGCTGCAGGGGGAGCTTGTGACGGCGGGGTCGACGCCGGAGGCAGTGGCGCGGACGCTCATCGAGCGCATCGCGCCACAGGGTGAGCTGGTTGTGACGCTGTTCTACGGCGCGGGGGTCACGGAGGAGCAGGCGGACGCGGCGGTGGACGCGGTGCAGGCCGTCTGCGGGGATGGGGTGGAGGTGGAGGCCGTGAACGGCGGCCAGCCGCTGTACCCGTACCTGATCTCCGTGGAATAGCCCCCTCCGTCTGCGCCGTGACGCGCTGCGCGGATTGCGGGGCAGTTTGACATGGCAATCAATTGCGCCCACGCTCACGCCAGGCACTGCAGCGGCGGCGCGGCGCGGACGCGCAAGGGAACCGGCACGGCATGGCAATCCACACCCGATCACCCCTGAGAACGCTGAATCCCCGCCGCGTGTTCTACGGGTGGTGGATCGTCCTGTCCGGCTTCCTGCTGATGCTGTTCTCCACGGGCGTGGGGTTCTACGGATTCTCCGCGTTCGTCAACCCGATAGCGGACTCGATTGCGGGTGGCAGCCGGGCAATCGTGGCGACGGCTGTTTCGATTCAGCGCGCCGAATCGGGAATCCTCGGGCCAATCATGGGGTTCCTCGTCGATCGGGTCGGCCCGAGAATCATTCTCATTTTCGGATTCGTCGTCGGCGGGGCAGGGTTCATCCTGGTGTCGCTCACACAGAACATCCCGCAGTTCTATGCAGCGTATATCTTCCTGGCCCTTGGACTTGGCGCGGGATCGTTCCTGATCGTCAGCACGGCAGTCACCAACTGGTTCAGCCGCATGCGTGGCCGCGCGCTGGGTTTCCTGTTCCTTGGGCCGGGCTTTGCGGGCTTCCTGGTGCTGGGAATCGTCGAGTTGATCGAGATGTTCGGCTGGCGGTACACGCTGGCGGGAGTCGGCGTCGCCATGTGGATCATCTGCATCCCGTTGGCCCTGATTATGCGGCGCGCGCCGGAGGCCTACGGACAACGGCCGGACGGTGAGCCACCCCTCCCCGCAAGTGAGGCCAGGGCTCAGCAACTGACGGGTGGAGGGGTTCCGATTGCGGAGGCGGCGCTGATTGGAATCGGCAATGTGCTGCGGAGTCCCGGCTACTATCAATACGTTATTGCGCTGGGGTTGCAGCAGATGGGTTTTTCGGCGCTTGTCATCTTCCAGATACCGGCGCTCGAGACCTTTGGCTTGACAACGCGCGAGGCGGGCCTTGCGGTGCTGATCTGGACAATCGGAGGCCTGCCCGGCCGCCTTGCCTCGGGTTTCCTGGCCGACAAGTTCGATAAACGCCTGGTGTTGGCGGCAGCGTTCATCATGCAGCTTGTCGGCTTGTTCTTCTTCCTGACGACGACAAACCTGACAGGAGCAATGCTGTACGGCGTTACGCATGGCATCGGTTGGGGAATGACCACTCCGTCCCGGCTCGCATTGCAGGGCGAGTTCTGGGGCCGCGCCATCTTCGGTCGGCTGATGGGAATCCAGACGGGGACATCCGCGCTGGGATCCATCCTCTCGCCGATATTCGTCGGATGGTGGTTCGATACGTACGGCGACTATAAAGTGCCGATCCTGTTGCTATTCATGCCGCTGTTCCTGTGCATCGCGCTCATACTCACGCTGCGGCGTCCGCAATTCGGCTGATTTTTCGGGCGTAGAATGCGGACATGGGTGAGTGGCCGCGCCCATGGCGCTACATCTTTCACGCAGACATGGACGCCTTCTTTGCGTCCGTGGCGCAGCGCGATACCCCCGCGCTGCGCGGCAAGCCCATCGTCGTCGGCGGGCCGCCGGAGTCCCGCGGGGTGGTGTCCGCGGCGTCCTATGAGGCGCGCGCGTTCGGCGCACGCTCCGGCATGGCCATGGCCACTGCGCTGCGCCTGAGCCCGGACATCATCCGCGTTGGGCATCGGCCCGGCGGGTACGGAAACATCTCGCGGCAGGTCATGACCATTCTCCGCCGGGTGACGCCGTTGGTGCAGCAGCTCTCCGTGGATGAGGCCTACATGGACGTGACGGACGTGGTTGCTCCGGACAAACTGGAGGACCTGGGCAGGGAGATCCGGAGACGGGTGCGTCGAACCACCGGCCTGGCGGTCACCATCGGCGGGGGTGTGACCAAGACCGTCGCGAAGGTCGCGTCGCAGGTGGGCAAGCCGGACGGGCTGCTGCTGGTGCCGCCCGCGGAGGAGGATGAGTTTCTCGCGCCGCTGGACGTCTCACTGATCAGCGGCGTCGGCCCCGCCACGCTGACCGCCCTGCATCAGCGGGGCATCAGAACCATGGGGCAGCTGGCCGCCGCGGATGACGCCTGGCTTGAGCAGGAGTTCGGCCGGCGCGGCGCGTGGCTCAAGGAGCGCGCATTGGGCGGCGGATCATCTGAGTTGGAGCCCCGCGATGAGCGTGTGCCAAAGTCCATCAGCAGCGAGACGACGATGGCCACGGACACCGGCGACGGAGAGGTCCTGCTCGCCCTGCTGCGGGAGCAGGCGGCGGACGTGATCCCGCAGATGCGGGGCAGCGGCCTGCGGGCGCGCACCGTCCGCCTCAAGCTGCGCCTCTCGGACTTCACCACGTTCACGCGGCAGCAATCCCTCTCCGGAGCGACCGACGACGAGGCAGTTATTCTGCGGGTCGCCTCGGAGTTGTTGGGGCGTGAGCTGGGTCGAGGACGGGAGTTCCGCCTTTTGGGGCTTGGCGTGGCCTCACTGGAGCCTGCGTTCGCTGAGCCGCCCGCGCCGGACGCCGGCAGCGGCGATCCCGCGCCCGGCGCCCAGTTGTCCCTTCTCGGCAGCGGGGCCTGAGCAGCCGCATCATCAGGCCCCCCGTACCTCTGACCGTCACACAACCGGCATTCGGTGATCTATCTGCACGAGCGCGGAGACGGTCTGAGTTGGCAGGCGGACGCGGCTGCGGGTGCGCTATGATTTTGGGGCAGCGGGGCCGCGCCTTTCCGTGCGCCCGGCCGGCTGATTGGAGATAAACACCAAGGGAATGTGTGGAACATCTGGGTGAGAGGGGAATACCTGTGACAGAGCTTGCGTCCTGGAACATCGTCGGCCATGCGACACCGCGAGCGGAGGGCCCGGACAAGGTGACGGGCATGGGCAAGTACGGCATGGACCGCCTGCTGCCGGGGATGCTGTGGTGCAAGATTCTGCGCAGCCCCTTCGCCCACGCGCGCATCGTCAGCATCGATACAGCGGAGGCGGCCGGCCTGCCGGGCGTTCATCTCATCCTGACCGGCAAGGACCTTGAGGGCGTGCGGACGAACAGATCCGCCTACAAGGATGAGCCGGCGCTGTGCTGGGATACGGTGCTCTATGTGGGCGACAAGGTGGCTGCCGTGGTGGCGGACGATGAGGACATCGCCCAGCGCGCCCTCGATTTGATTCAGGTTGAGTATGAGGAGTTGACGCCGGTGCTGACGGCGCGTGAGGCCGCGCAGCCGGACGCGCCCATCCTGCATCCGGACTTTGCCGGGTACGCCGGCGTGCGGGAGGCGCCGGAAACGCCGACAAACGTGCTTGTGGCGCTGAACCGCGGTCGCGGCGACGTTGAGGCCGGCTTCGCGGCCGCGGACGTCATTGTCGAGGAGACCTACACCACGCCGCATCAGCATCAGGCCTATCTGGAGCCGCACGCCGTGCTGGTCGACGTGGAGGAGGACGGAACGGCGCAGATCTGGATGTCCTGTCAGCTGCCCGCGGCCAACATCGGGGAACTGATCCGGGTGCTTGAGTTGCCGCAGGAGAAGGTCATCATCAACTCCTCCTACATCGGCGGTTCTTTTGGCGGCAAGACGGACGCGACGGGCGTCTACATCATGTATCAGTTCGCCCGCCGGACCGGGCGGCCCATCAAGCTGGTGTTCGATTACTCGGAGGAGCTCATGGCCTCCAATCCGCGCCACCCGTCCGAGATCCGCGTCAAGGCGGGCGTGCGGCGCGACGGCACCATCACCGCGTGGCAGGCGGATGCCTATCTGGCCGTCGGCGCGTACTCATCCTATGCGCCGATTCCCAACGGCCTGCGGGGCGTGTTTGAGATGGGCGGGGCGTACCGATGCGAGAACGTCGCGATGACGATCACGCATACGTACGCCAACCTGGTGCCGTGCGGTTTCGCCCGCGCGCCCGGGATGCCGCAGGGGCTGTGGGCCGGGGAGTCGCACATCGATCTGTGCGCCCGCGCCATCGGCATGGATCCGGCGGAGTTCCGCGCGCGGAATATCACCCGTGACGGCGAGCCGCTGATGAACGGCGATACGTATCAGGCGCTGCGCGCGGAGGCGACGCTGGAGGAGGCCCTCCGCGCGGCCAACTACTCCGCGCCGCGGCCGGCCAACGGCGGGCGCGGCATCGGCACGGGCCATCATTCACAGGGCGGCGGCGCAGCGGCGGCCCAGGTGACCATTGATGCCAACGGGGGCATCACGGCACATTTCTCGACGTTCGACACGGGCGGCGGCACGTACACCATCATCGCGCAGGTCGTCGCTGAACAGTTGGGCGTCTCGCCGCAGGAGGTGCAGGCGCTGTCCTTCCCGTCAAACCGGATCGGCCCGCTGCAGGGCATCGGCGGCAGCCGGGGCGCCCGCGTCACCAGCACCGTGGGCCACATGGCGGCGGCGGAGACGGCGGCCAAACTCAAGCGGCTGGCGGCGGAGTTTCAGGGATGGGACGAGGAGCGGCTGTCCCTGCGCGGGGGAGATGTTGTCAACGACGGCACAGGAGAGAGCATCCCGTTTGGGCAGATCGCCGCGCGGACGGGCGAGCCGCTGGTGACCCGCGTCGATATTCAGGAGGGCGCCAGCCCCTATACGGCGTACGGCACGCAGATCGCGGAGGTCGAGGTTGATCCGGAGACCGGCGAGGTGCGCGTGCTCAGGATCACGGCAGTGCATGAGACCGGGCGTGTGCTGAACCCCGTTGCCTTCTACGGACAGCTGGAGGGCGGCGTGGTGTACGGCTTTGGCGAGACGGTGATGACGGAGACGGTGTATGACGAATCCGGCCGCGTGACGAACCCGTCCTTTGCCGATATGAAGCTGCCGACGATGCGTGATCTGCCGGAGCTGAATGAGATTGTCCTTGAATCGGACGTTGGCGATGGACCATACGCGGTGCGCGGCATTGGGGAGCATACGAACATCATGACCGCGCCGGCCATTGCGAACGCCATTGAGGACGCCGTCGGCGTACGCATCACCTCCCTGCCAATCACGGCGGAGAAGGTCTATCTGGCGCTGCAGGAGAAGCGCAACGGCGACGGCATCAGGTAGCGCAGGGACGGCGCGGTGGGCAATCAAGTAATCATGTAACCAAAGATATTCAAAGTGGAGAGACTATGAATTACGGCGAAAGTAGATTTCAGTTCACCCCTTCAGCCCAGCCAGGATACGAGCAGGCCTTGGATCGTTTTGCCAACGAAGCCCGAAGCCCGATATTCTGCCATGCTTTGAGTCCATTCGTATATGGAGCAATCACTGTCAGTTTATGTTATCTCATGCTGCTGCCGTCTGGTTGGCTGCAGTGGGTGGCGTTTGTAATCGTCGGCGTGCCACTTTTGATCGGCATTTGCCTTATAATGGGAATGGTACAAAGCTTAGTACAGGTGGTTGAAGCAAACTATCAAACTATACCTATGATTGTTAGGACATACCGTGTTTTCATGCAGGCTGTTGAGTCCAATACAGAAGTATTAGAAGAAATGACAATTTACGATATCTTACATATGATTGAAGTAAGGCACCCAGAGAATATGAGAAACTTTGTATCCACTAAAGTTGAAGCCTTTTTCGCTTTACAAGAACTAAACAGGCAACTGCACGAATATTGCATCATGCTGCAGAATCGTTCTACC
>JAAXGS010000067.1:11295-11807 GCA_012271225.1 Dehalococcoidia bacterium
CCCGTATATCTAGTAACCCAAACTCGTGGAATGCTATGCTTCACGTTCTAGCACTCTCTCCGGGCAACGGAAACCGAAGGCAGAAACAAGGGCAGCCTGTTACAGTCAAGGTCAAGGAAACGCAAAAGATATGGGAAAGCGATTACAGTTACCCCATCTCCTGAGCGATGCACTGTCTCGATGTCACGTCGTCCGTAAGGAACAGTAAGATGTACGCGGTACTCGTGTTCCTTCACCGCTACTCCATCATGCGGAGGGTGGAGGGGGTATCGTCACGGCTGACGGGGCGTGTGGTTGATTTATGTGAACGGGTTAATGACCCGGATGCCGTTGTAGTCCTGCGTCGAGCTCATGTCCTCGGAGTAGACGTGGTCGCAGTCCATGATCCGCGCCGCTGCCAGGATGGCGCTGTCCCAATAGGAGAGGCTGAACCGGCTGCGGAGATCCAGCGCGGCATCGAGGACGTCAACAGTCACCGGGGCTACGGGGAAGCGTCTGAGCGTCTCCATGAA
>JAAXGS010000068.1 GCA_012271225.1 Dehalococcoidia bacterium
TGGCGCTCGGACGATGAGCTTGCGCAGCTCGACGCCACCTATCCTCTGACGATGCCCTACGAGCACTACGTCCCCATCCATCGCGACGATCTGGGTCATCTCTCAAAACGCAGCCGCCGGTTTGCCGTTATTGAGCTTGCGGAGGGCAAGCACATTGGCAACTGCATGTACTACGACCTGGACAGACGGGCGCGGGAGGCGGAGCTTGGCATCATGATCGGCGACCGCGCGTATTGGAACGGCGGCTACGGCACGGAGGCCGTCCGGCTGCTGGTCAACTGGATGTTTCAGGAGCTTGATCTCACGCGCGTGTATCTCAAGACGCTGGATTGGAACGTGCGCGCGCAGCGGGCGTTCAGAAAGGCGGGTTTCTCCCAGATCGGCTGGCGGGATCAGGGCCGCTACCGCTTCATGCTGATGGACATCAAACGCCCGGCATGGGAGCGGATGCAGGGCGAGGACGCGCCGTCAGAGGCCTGACTCCAACGCGCGCTCAGTCAATAACGGCCGTCGCTTCAATCTCAATCAGGTAGTCCGTGTGCGCCAACCCGCTGATGAACAGCAGCGTGCTTGCGGGCGGATCACTCGGAATAAACCGCTCCCTGACCCGCCGATAACCGTCCAGGTCCTCCCGGCGCGTCAAAAACGTCGTGATCTTGACCACGTGCGCAAACGTTGCGCCGACCGAGGCCAGCGCGATCTCCAGATTGCGGAACACCTGCTCCGCCTGCGCATCGATATCGCCAGTGCCGACAATCTGTCCATCCTGCGTGATCGCCGTCTGACCTGCGATATGAACGACGTCGCCCGTCCGCACAACCTGCGTGTAGGCGGCCGGCTTCGTGAGCCCGTCCGGCTGTATTCGTGTGATTGGCATACCCTGCCCTCCTTCACTAACTCTGCGTCTCGGCGCGCAGAAGATCCTCAAGCAGCGCGCCGAACTCCCTGTACTGCCACTCCCTGACTGAGTGTGATCCGTTTCGCATCCCGGCCTCAAGGGAGGCGGGCTCCCGCGCCAGGCGCTCAAGGCTTTGCATCGGCCAGATCAGCGCGGGGTTCAGCCGCAGCCGCTCCGCGCGGTCTGCGCGCCATGCCTTAAGGGTTTTCAGGCGGGCCATCTGCTCCCGCGTTGGACGGCCCTCCAGCCCGTTAGAGGCAGCCGCAGGACGCTGCCGCGTCACCGGAGCCGCCTGCAGGCCGCGATCCCGAGCCTGAGTCAACGGTTTGCCCAACCGCCGCAGAACGCTGTCCGGGACACCGGGCAGCGTGAACAGGTCCGCGTCACCCGCCTGCGCAATTTCCGTCAACGCGGCGTCGCTGAGAACCCTGAACGGCGGGACGCCGCGCCTCAGTCCCTCATTGTGGCGAAAGATGTAGATCTCACGGAGAACGGCCAGGGCCTGGGGTGTGAGGTCGCGGCTGCCCTTGGTGCTGAGGAACGCCACCTCCGGCGGATCAGGGGGGCGGTAGCGCACGTCCTCCAGACGCCGGAACTCCTCCGCCGCCCATTCCGTCCGTCCAAGCTCGGCAAGCCGCGCGCCAAGCGCATGCCGCAGGCTCTGCAGATGGCGGACATCATCGACCGCGTATTGCAGCGCCGCGTCAGAGAGGGGCCGCAGCGTCCAGTCCGCGCGCTGCAGGCTCCTGGACTTGATGATCACGATGCCGAGCGCTTCCTCCAGAACGGCGGTGAGTCCCAGGGTGTCCATGCCGCAAAACTGCGCCGCGGTGCTTGTGTCAAACACGTTGACGGTGCGGAATGACCATTCCTTGTCAAACGCGCGGATATCGTTCGCCGCGGCATGCATGACCTTCTCGATGCCGGGGTTGGCGAGCAGATCGCCCAGGGGCGCAATCTCCCCCGGCCTGAACTCCAGCGGGTCGATCACCCACGCCCGATTCTCGGCGGCAATCTGCACCAGACAGATGTTGTCAGGAAACCGATGAAAGCTGTTCGATTCCGTATCGATGACAACGCATTCGGCCGCGGAGAGCCGCTCCACCAGCCGCGCCAGGCCGACGGCGTCATGGATCATCTCGACGTGCGCGGGGCGGCCGGCCATGCTCAGATCAGTTTCTCCAGTGAGGCCAGTCCCGCCAGCAGGCGCTTGACCCCCTTGTTCTTGAACGCGACGGTCACCTCAAAATCGTCCTGCGTCGGCGTCTCAAGGCATGCGACAACAACACCCTCTCCAAACGTCGTGTGGCCCACGTGATCCCCGGGTCTGAAGGGCGCGGGGACGGACGGGCCGGCGGGCCTCTGCTCAGGCAGCGGCGGCTCCGGTTCGGAAACGGATATCATACCGCGATGGATGAGCCTCGCGGGCAGGTCATCGAGAAAGCGCGAGGGCTTGCGCGGGGCGTACAGCCCGCGCAGGGATCGGCGCTGCGCGCGCGTCATGTACAGGCGGGTCATGGCGCGGGTCATGCCCACGTAGCACAGGCGCCGCTCCTCCTCTATCTCATGCGGGTCCCTGGACTGAATGGAGCGGAAGTGCGGCAATAACTCCTCCTCCACACCGATGATGAACACAATGGGGAACTCCAGCCCCTTGGCCTGATGGAGCGTGATCAGCGTCACCGCGTCCTGACGCTCCGCCGCGTTGTCCCCGCGCAGCAGCGCGTCCAGGTCCGTTGAGAGGGCGACCTGATCCAGAAGCCCCGCGAAGCCCTCTCCCGGCGGCAGATCCTGATACTGCGCCGCGATGGACCGTAACTCATCGACGTTCTCCAGCCGCTCCTCCCCGTCGTCCTGGTTCTCCAGAAAATCCCGGTAGCCGGTCTCAGTCAGAACCTGATCAAAGAAGGTCAGCACGTCGCTCTCGCGGGCGCTCTCTGAAAGCCGCGTCATGGTCTCCATAAAGGCTCGGAGCGCCCCCCGCGCCTGCGCAGGGAGCGCGGGGGAGTCCGCCACGTCCGGCCTGTCATTTCCCGTCAGTGGAGAGCCGCCGGCGGTCTGCATGGCCGCGTACACCGGCGCGCGATGTATGGCCGCCCAATCGGAGAGGGTGTCCAGCGTGCGCTTGCTGATCCCGCGCGTGGGGACATTGGCGATTCGCAGCAGGCTCACGTCATCGTACGGATTGTGCAGAACCCGCAGATACGCGACGACGTCCTTGATCTCACGCCGCTCCCAGAAACGCAGCCCACCGATGATGCGATACCGGATTCCAACGCGATTGAAGGAGTCCTCCACCGCGCGGGATTGCGCGTTTGTCCGATACAGGATGGCCACGTCCGCCAGACGCGCCGAATCCTCATGGACAAGCCTGTCAATCTCTTCCGCCACGGAAAGAGCCTCATAGTTCTCATCCCCCGTGGCCTGAACGACCACGAGCGGGCCGCTGTCCTTCTCCGCCTGCAGCTCAATCTCCCTGCGCTCTTTGTTCTCGCGGATGACGGCGTGCGCCGCATCCACGATGGTCGAGGTCGAGCGGTAATTCCGCCCCAGGGGAATCACCTGCGTCTCAGGAAAATCCCTCTCAAACTGCGTGATGTTCCGAATGTCCGCGTGACGCCATGAGTAGATGGACTGGTCCGGATCACCAACCACGCACAGGTTTCGGTGCTTGCCCGCAATCAGGCTCGTCAACTCGTACTGCACCCTGTTCGTATCCTGCCACTCGTCGACCATGATCTGGAGAAAGCGGTCCTGGTAGCGCTCGAGCACGTCCGAATGGGAGCGGAACAGGAGAAGGGGCTTGAGCAGCAGGTCATCAAAGTCCACGGCGTGCGCGGCGCGGAGCAGCTCCTCATAGCGGTCATAGCAGCGGCTGACGATTTTCTCATAGCGGTGGGCGCTGGCCGCCTGGGTCTCATACGCGCCCACAGTCAGCCCCAGATTTTTTGCGCTGCTGACCCCGTTGCGGATGGAGGATGGATTGTAGATCCGTGGGTCAAGCTGCTCGGCCTCAACCACCCTTCGCATCAGCGTCTGCTGATCCGCGTCATCGTAGATGACAAAGTCCCCGGGCACGCCGACCAGTTCTCCGTGCTGCCGCAGCACGCGCGCGCCAAATGCATGGAACGTGCTCATGGCCAGCTGGCCGGCGCGCTCCCCAATGAGCGTCTCAACGCGGGACCGCATCTCCCGCGCGGCCCTGTTCGTAAACGTGACGGCCAGAATGCGGTGCGGAGGCACATTCAGGACGCGCACCAGGTACGCGATGCGATGGGTGATGACCCGCGTCTTTCCGGAACCCGGCCCCGCAACAATCAGGACGGGCCCGGTGACGGCCTCAACGGCGTGACGCTGTTCCTCATTGAGATTCTCGAGTATGGCGCGCGCTGCTTCAGTGGTCATGGGAGAAGCCAACCTGCACACAGGATACCAGCGCTCAGGGGCATAGGCATCCCCGCGCGTGAGGGGCGCTGATGTCCCGCCGCTCCGCCGTTTACGGCCCCTGTTTCGCCAGCGCCATGGCGCGCTCCATCATCTCCGGGGGCGGAGCGAAGACCGCGAACGGGTTCGGCATGACGCCAAGCGGCACCTCAATGAGCGCCGGCGCATTGGCCTTCAGCGCCTCGCCAACCTGTTTCGTCAGCTCTGCCGGCGTGGTCGCCCGCCTCCCCTGCGCGCCAAACGCCTCCGCAAAGGCGACAAAGTCCGGATTGTGCAGGTCTGACGCGATGAGCCGGTGGTTAAAGGATGTGTCCTGAATCCGCCGCACGTTGCCGTACGCGCCATCGTTGAACACCACGGTCACGAGGTTGATGCCGTAGTTCACGGCCGTGGAGAGCTCCTGCGAGCCGTACATGAATCCGCCGTCACCGGAAATCGCCACAACGGGGCGATCCGGGTTTCCAACCTTCACGCCCAGCGCGGTGTTGAATCCGAATCCCAGCGTTCCCTGATACCCCGCTCCGATGTAGCCGCGCGGCGTGTAGACGGGGAAGCCCTGATTGGAGTAGTACCCGACCTGCGTCACTTCCGTGACGAAGATGCCGTCATCCGGCAGCGCGGCGCGGATGGCGTTGGCGTACTCGCTGACCGGCGACATCGCGTCCAGCTTGGACCGGACGATGGCGCGCGCGGCGGCCATCTCATCGTCACGAGAGTCCCGTGAGCGATTGTGCCGCGGAACGCGCCTGATCAGGTCGGCGAGCGCCGTCTGCGCGTCGGAGACGATGCCAATGTCGGGTTTGGCGTTGCGCCCGATCTCCGTCTCATCAATATCGATGTGGATGACCGTCTGTTCGTCGTCAACGGGATACGGATTGGGGCCCGGCATGACAAAGCGGGTGCCGACGGCGAGAATGACATCCGCATTGGGCAGCAGTTCATACGCGGCGATGGACGGCAGGACAAGCGGATGCCGATCCGACAACGCGCCCCGCCCGTTCTGGGAGACGATGACGGGCGCGCCCAGCACCTCCGCCAGTTCCTGCAGCTCCGACGCGGCCTCGCTGCTGATGATCCCGCCGCCGACAAAGATCAGCGGGCGGGCGGAGTTGCCCAGCGCCTGCGCCGCCCTTTCAAGCAGATCCGGATCGCCCTCCGCGCGGGCCGGCATCCCCGGCTCCTGAAACTCAATCTCGCTCTCGGCCATGAGAACGTCGACCGGCACCTCAATCTCCACCGGACGCGGGCGGCCGGTATGCAGCTCATGGAACGCCTCACGCACCAGTTGGGGAACGTCCGCCGCCGTCATGGCGCGCCCCGCCCATTTCGTCACCGCGTCGATGGTCTCAAGCTGGTTCTTGATCTCATGCAAAGCGCCGCGGCCCTTGCCAAGGTGGTGCGTTGGTATCTGCCCGGCGATGCACAACACGCGGGAGTTTGTCGCATAGGCGGTGGAGAGGCCGGCCGCCGCGTTCAGCAGCCCGGGGCCCGGGACAACGAAACACACGCCGACCTTGCCGGTGGAGCGGGCATAGCCGTCCGCCATATATGATGTGCCCTGCTCATGCCGCGTGTGAATGACGCGAATGGAGTCACGCTCGTCATACAGGGCGTCAAACGCCCAATCGAGCTGCACCCCGGGCAGTCCAAAGACCACCTCCACGCCCTCGCGTTTCAGCGCCTGTACAAGAGCCTGTCCTCCGGTTAAACGTGGCATGGTCTGATTCCCTCCCTCCAGGTGCTCGCGCTCACTCCTGCGTGAGCACAATTGTATCGGCTTTGCCCGGACGCGCTCCCACTGCGTCCCCGCGTGTCCTCACCATTCCATTATGGCGCACGGAGAGGATTGAGGCGGGTTGGGCACGGTCACGCGGGCGCCATACCGCTATTGCTGGCGCATCGACGACGCATGCGGTTCTCGGGAGCCCGCGTCAGGGAACAAAGAGCGGGTGCTCCTCCGTGACAATCCACGTCTCCGCGTCCAGCGCGGCCCGCAGGGGTTTGGGCAGGGAAAAGATGCGGCGATGAGTCAGGCCATCGTAGTAGCGGAGCGTTCCGTTCACGCGCTCTGCAATCAGATCATCCACGCGCTCCGGCGGCCACTCATCGGGCGTCTCACCGCCTCCCTTTGCCGCCAGCACAAAGCTCCACGCCCCGCCGAAGTCCGGGATCACAGGGCTGTAGCCGGATACAGCAGGGAAGACCGTGCGCAGGGTGGCGTGCAGCGCCGTGAACCCGCGGACAAGGTCGGTCAACGCTCCCGATTCTCCGCCGTTGCCTGCCATGGCGGGGCCGGCCGTCATGCCGGCGATGGCGGGCCCTGACTGAACAACCAACGCCCCCTGCCCCATCAATCGGTCCATCGCAATTCGATAGAACTCCTGCGTGTAGAGCCGATACGCGGGCCCCGCCTCCATGGGGTCCACCAGGTCCAGGATCATCACGTCAAACGGTTGCCGGGCCGATTCCAGGTACGCGCGGGCGTCCTCATGCCGCAGTTCAACGCGCGGGTCGTCAAACGCGCCCTGGTGCCAGTCAGGAAGGTGCTCCCGACACAGGGTGACGACCTCCTCATCCAGGTCAACCATCACCACGCGCTCAACGGAGCGATGCCGCAGAACTTCGCGCAGGGTAGCGCCCTCGCCGCCGCCGCCAATGAACACGCGGCGCGGCGCGGGATGGCGCAGCATGGCCGGGTGAACCAGCGCCTCATGGTAGACGTATTCGTCCGACTGGCTGGACTGCGTCTTGCCATCCAGGCGCAGGACGCGGCCAAACGGCTCCGTGTCCAGGATCTCGACGTGTTGGTAGCGGGTGCGCCCGCTGTAGACGACGCCGCGAATCCGTGTCAGTTGATGAAGATCGGGGGTGACCGCCTCCGTCACCCATTCAGCGCGGGAATACGGGAGCGCGGCCCGGCTTTCCGGGCCGCCGCCCGCTGTGGACGTGTCAGGCGCCTGAAACACCGGCGAGGTTGGGCTCAGACTGGATCGGCTCAGCGGCAGCGGGGCCCAATTGGCCGCGCTTCAATGAGATGACCGATCGATCGCGTGAGCCGAAGGTTTCGGCGATGTGCTGCGTGGCCTCGTCGAGTCGGCGGGTATCGCCGCAGGTGAAGATGTCAACCGCCGCGTAGCGATGTTCAGGCCATGTATGGATACAGATATGGGATTCGGCAATGATGACAACGCCGGTGACGCCCTGGGGGCTGAACTGATGAAACGCGTGTCCGATGATGGTTGCGTCGATGCGCTTGGCGGTGGCGATAAGGGCAGTCTGAACGGCGGTCAGATCATTCAGGGCATCGGCGTTACAATCGCGAAGTTCCACCAGCACATGCGTCCCTAGAGCATTCAATCTCACCTTCCCCCACACAAGATTTTTGGCGTAAGGATTAGTATACGTTCACGATTCGCGCCGAATCAATAGCGGGGGACGCGCCGCATTGGCCGGCAGCCAGAGACGCGCCGCTCCGAGGTCCGGAACGGCGCGTCTCCACGGCAGTTTCCCCTACCCTCGGGGAACGCCTGTCCCTCACCATCCTGAAGCGCGGGGAGGATGGCGAGTGGAGAGGAGGAGTGCCCACACAGTAACCGAACGTGCGTTCCATTGTCAACCCCCTTTCATCAGAATTTTGTCCGGCGTTTCACGCTGGGACGCTTGCTTGACGGAACATAAAAGGCCATAGTAGCCCGGAAAGGCGTCCGCTCCGGAGTTCCGCAGACGCGCGCATCGATTGATTGGATGAAAACGATGGATGCACAGGTGAGACCGCTCAGCGGACTGCGCGTTGTGGAGATCGCCGGCGTCATCATTGAGCCGGTGGGGCGGCATCTGGCAGACCTTGGCGCGGACGTCGTCCTCGTCGAGCCTCCCGGCGGCAGTCCGTCGCGTCACATCGCCCCGCATCCGGCTCGCGCCGCGTCTGAGCAGCGCAGCCTGTATTTCCTGCGGTTCAACCTGGGCAAGCGCAGCGTCACCCTCGATCTTGAAACGCCGGAGGGGCGGGCCGTCCTGCGCGACTCACTCCTGCCAAACGCGGACGTCCTCCTGACTGACTTCAATCAGCAGGAACTGGAGAGGCGCGGACTGACGCATGAATCCCTCGCGGCGATTGATCCCCGCCTCATTCTCACCACGCTCACGCCCTGGGGGCGCGCGGGAATCCATGCGGGATTCACGGGCAACGACTTCATCGCCGGCGCGGCCGGCGGCATGACGTTCATGGAGGGGGAGCGAGACGGTCTGCCCGCGGCGCAGCCGCACCATCAGGCCACGCAGATGGCCGCGCTGCACGCCGCGTACGGAACGCTCCTTGCGTGGTGGCGCGTGCGGCGCGGCGGGCCGGGACAGGACGTGGACGTCTCCGTGCAGGACGTCGTCGCGCATGAGTATTTCAACCTTGTGAACTACGGGTCCCATGGCGAAATCGCGCAGCGAATGGGCGGGCTGAGCGGAGGGCGGCCCACAAACTATTTCCCCTGCTCCGATGGCTGGATCGTGATGTCCATCGTCCTCCCCCACCAATGGCGCGCGTTCGCGGAATGGACGCAGGACCCGCTGATCCTGGACCCGATGTTTGACGACTCCGCCGTTCGAGCGGAGGCGGTGGAGTTCCTGGATGAGCGCATCTCCGCTTTCACCGGGACAATGACCGTTCAGGAGTTCCTGGACGGCTCCATCCCCCGCCGTCTCCCGGCCGGGCCCGTCAACAATGTCCCCGGGTTCCTCACTCATCCGCACACCGCGGCGCGCGCGTCCCTTGTGGAGATCAACGATCCGATCATTGGCTCGTACACAGCGCAGGGCGCGCCCTTCCGCCTGAGCCGCACGCCCTGGGCCGTTGGCGGTCCGGCGCCGACGCTTGGGCAGCACAATGACATCCTGACGGCCGGGCTGCGCCCGGCCGATCGAGACGGAATGCGCCGTCCGCCCGCGTCAGGAGACGCGGCAAGCGCCCTGCCCCTGCAGGGCATTCGCATCGTTGACCTGACAAAGTCCTGGGCCGGGCCGTTCGGCGCGCGCTATCTTGCCGATTTTGGCGCGGAGGTCATTCGGATCGAATCGACGAAGTTCCCGGAGGGCCGGGACCTTGACCCCGACGCCGATCACGACGCCTGGCTCCGCTCCAACACCATGTACGCGGAGATCAACCGCAACAAACTCTCCGTCTCCCTTGACCTGCACACGCAGGAGGGCAAGGAGTTGTTCACGCGCCTTGTCGCGGAGAGCGACATCGTTCTGGAGAACTTTCATTACGCCACCCTGCCCCGCTGGCGGCTGGCGTACGATGACCTCCGCGCCGTCAATCCGCGCATCATCGTTCTCAGCGCCCCCGGCTACGGGTATGAGGGCCCCGCCCGTGACTATTTCGCCTACGGGGGATGCATCGGCGCGTTTGCCGGGCTGTCGGATTTGTGGGGGCATCCCGGCTCCGCCCAGAATGAGCGGGCCAAGCAGGCGTACACCGATTTCGTCACCGCCGGACACCTTGCCCTGGCGGTGATGGCCGCGCTGCATGAGCGGGAGCGGTCCGGAGAGGGGCAGCACATCGAGCTGACGCAGATCGACGCCGCGGCCGCGATGGTCGGCACGGCCATCCTTGAACACACCGTCAACGGGACAGTCCCGGAGCCGATGGGCAACCGCAGCGCCCACGCCGCGCCGCAGGGCGTGTACGCCTGCCTGGGAGCCGACCGCTGGTGCGCGATCTCATGTGAGACGGATGAGGAATGGCAGGCGCTCGCCGCGCTGATGGGCGGAAGCCTGCCAGCAGAGCTGCGTGAGCAATGCGTGACGCCGGAGGCCCGGCGCTCGCGTCATGACGACATCGACGCCGCGATCACGGCCTGGACGTCCGGCCTCACGCCCGGCCAGGTGATGTATGCCTGTCAGCGGGCCGGCGTCCGAGCGGCAATCGTCGCATCCGGCGAGGACCTGTATCACGATCCGCACCTGAGATCACGCGGATACGTGGTGGAGATCGATCATCCCTGGCCGGGGCGTCTCCAGCACCCCGGCATGACGGTGCGGCTGTCGCAAACGCCCGGGCAGGTGCGGCTGCCAGCGCCGCTGACCGGGCAGCACACTGCGGAGGTGCTTGGGCGCGTGCTCGGCATGAACACGGAGCAGGCGGAGACGCTGACGCGCGCCGGCGTGCTGGTGTAAGGGACGGGCGCTCGGCGCGGCGAGACGGGGGGATACCGTGGACTTCAGATTCACTGCCGAAGATCAGCAGTTGCGTGAGGAGGTCCGGAACTTCGTTCGCGCGGAGTGGGACGACCACGGAGTCGATTCCTTCAGCAATTCCGTGTACTCCTATGACGTCCACCACGTTGAGGATGACGGGCGCATCCATGAGTTCGCGCAGAAGCTGGCCGGGCGCGGCTGGTACACCATGCACTGGCCGCAGGAGTTCGGCGGGCAGAACGCCCCGTTGAGCACGGTGCTGGCCTATCGGGAAGAGGCCGCCTACAACGGCGCGCCGGTTACGACACCCGGTTTCTTTGCCCACACCCTGATGTACTACGGCCAGGACTGGCAGAAGGATGAGGTTCTCGGCAGGATCGCGCGCGGGGAGCTGATCAACTTCTCACAGGGGTTCAGCGAGCCCAACGCGGGCGCAGACCTTGCGAGCCTGCAGACCCGCGCCGTGCAGGACGGCGATGACTGGGTCCTGACCGGCCAGAAGATCTGGAACACCGGCGGCCACATGGCGGACGTTGGCCATTACCTGGTTCGCACGGACCCCGCCGCGCCCAAACATCGGGGAATCTCCTATTTCATGGTGGATATGCATCAGGAGGGCATCACGCTACGCCCGCTGTTTGACGCGCTTGGCCGGCAGCGCTGGGTGGAGGTTTTCCTCGACGGCGCGCGTGTGCCGTCAAGGAACCTTGTCGGTGAGCTCAATCGCGGCTGGTACGCGGCAATGACCAATATGTCCTTTGAACGCTCCAATATCGAGGCGCCCGCCTACCGTCTGCGTGACCTTGAGAACTTCATGGACTACGCCCGTCAGACGCCGCTGCGGGACGGGCAACGCATCACGGATGACCCCATCGCCCGGCACGTGCTGGCGGATGCGCGCATCCTGATTGAGATTGGCCGCATGATCTCCTATCAGGTGGCGTGGATTCAGAGCAAGGGAGAGGTGCCGGCGATGGAATCCGCCTTCTCCAAGCTGTTCCACGATGAGATGACTCCCAACGTGTACGGCGCCCTGAACCGCCTGCTGAGAGAGTCCGGCGTGCTGAGCGTGGGCGAGCCGCGCGCGCCGCTGAACGGCTACCCCCAGGTCAACTCCTATCTAAGCTGGATGAACCGCTTCGCCGGCGGCGGCAGGGAAATTGAGCTCAATATCATCGCGCAACGCGGGCTGGGACTGCCGAGGTGAGCCATGACCACAGAGCCTGAGACCTATATCACGCCGGAGGTTGAGGCGTACATTGGAACGCAGAGCCCGCCTCTGGTCTCGCCGCCGGTGTCTGAAAGCGAGATACGCCGATTCGCCATCGCCGCCTATTGGCCTGAAGTCCCACCGCGCCGCTTCTGGGACTCGGAATACGCGAAGACAACGCGGTTCGGCGGCATCGTCGCGCCGGATGAGTTCAACCCCTTTGGATGGATGGTGGGAAGGGCCCACATCGGGCCGCAGCCCACGCACATCGACGACGCGCAGGCGCAACTCGAAGAGGCGCGCAACCTTCGCCCGCCCGGCGCGCCGGAACGCTACCTGTACGCCGGCTCATCCTCTGAATACCACGCGCCCATCCGCCCGGGCGACGTCATCACGTCCGTCCTGACCTTTACGGAGGTCTATGAGCGTCGAGGCGGGCTGGGCCTGATGCTCTTTTACGTGGTCGAAGAGCGGATGACCAATCAGAACGGCGAAACGGCGCGTGTCTTCAAGACGAACAACATCCTGTATTAGCCGCAGGCAGGCGCGGGGCCGATTCCTCACTGCGTTTGATGACACACGGGAGGCAAGGAATGACACTCTACTGGCAGGACGTGGACGAGGGCGCGGAGATTCCCTCGTTCGCCCGCACAACGACGCTGATGAACTGGAATCGCTGGGCATCGGTCAATGATGAGTTTGTGCCGATGCACATGGACGATGACGATGCCCGCGCCAACGGTCAGCAGGCGGCGTTCGGCGAAGGCCCCTTGCGCTACTCCTACCTGCACAGCGCGCTGCGCGAGTGGATCGGCGATGACGGCGACATCGTCTTCATCAACGCGCAGTACCGCGGCATCAACTACAAGGGTGACACGCTGACGTGCTCAGGCCGCGTGACCGGCAAGCGCAAGGAGAATGGCCGCCACCTGGTCGACATCGACCTCGCCATCACCAACCAGCGCGGTGAAACCGTTACCCCCGGCAGCGCCACCGTCGCCCTCCCAAGCCGGGAATAGAAAGGTGCGAGAATCTGGTAGCACAGGCGCAGACAAGGACAAAGGAGCTATTTATGACAACGACGAGCAGCCTTTCTCGCGTGGCGGCGATCATTGGCGTGGATGAATCCGATGAGCTTGGGCACGTGCCGTCCAAGTCGTCTCTGCAGCACCACGCGGAGGCGGCGGATAACGCCCTGACTGACGCCGGCCTCTCCTTTGACGATGTCGATGCCCTCTTCTGTGCCGGCGTCGGCACGACAACCGTCGCCGAATACCTCGGCATCGTGCCCAGCTACACGGACAACACGTCCATCGGCGGCTCATCGTTCCTCGCGCACGTTGGGCACGCGGTGGCGGCCATCAACGCCGGGCTGATCGATGTCGCGCTCATCACGCACGGGGAGGCCGGGCGCTCAACGCGCGGCCGCGTGGGCCGTGATCCAACCCGGCCCGGCTCCCAATATGAGGCGCCGCACGGCATCATGGGCGCGCCCATCGCCTATGCCATGGCCTGCACGCGCTACATGCACCTCTACGGTGAGGAGCGCGTTCGGCAGGCCATGGCCGATGTGTCCATCGCCACGCGCAAATGGGCTCTCAAGAACCCCAAGTCCTTCGTCAACCATCCCACATGGATTGGGCCCGCCGATGTGACGCACGAGGACTACCATGAATCGCGGTGGATCGCGTGGCCCTTCCATATCATGGACTGCTGCCTGGTGACGGACGGCGGCGGGGCGGCAGTCATCGCATCAGCGGCGGTGGCCCGCAACGCGCGCAAAAGCCCGGCGTGGATTCTGGGGGCAGCCGAGGGCCATGACCATGACATCATCAGTCAGATGCCGGACCTCACGCGCACCATCGCCCATGAAACGGGGCCGCGCGCGCTGGAGCGCGCCGGCGTGACCCACGATGATATCGACCTGACGATGATCTATGACTCCTTCACCTACACCGTCCTGGCCAGTCTGGAGAGTTTGGGATACTGCGGGCCGGGCGAGGCGCCGGACCTGGTGGCCGGGCTGCGCACGGGGCCCGGCGGCGATTTCCCCATGAACACCAACGGCGGTGGACTCTCCTATTGCCACACCGGCATGTACGGCATGTTCCT